>NZ_JAGYGN010000019.1:0-125559 GCF_019947515.1 Pseudomonas sp. A-B-19 | reverse complement strand
TCCGTATGCATATCTAAAGGACGTTCTGACTCGTTTGCCGACGCAGCGGGCGAGTGAAATTACGGAATTGCTCCCGTACAAGTGGGCGCCCGTTTAACTACGCAAGGAGTGTTCGCCGGACGCTTACGTTGCATAGACTTGAAGCTAGGTTTGTGCTGCCTGCTTGATAAAAAGTGGCGCGCTCAAATCGTTTGGGCTTGAGATTTTTAGCAGAGTAAATTGAAGTAAATCTCTGGCCACTTTTCCCTCGGTATTACCGCCGAGACAATAGAAAAAAAATGATTGCGGCACCGATAACCCATAGCCACCACAGACTTCCGCTCGCCGTGCTCTTCATTGGTCTCGGGTCACCTTCGTTGACCTCCATAGTCAGACGCTTATCCACTGTAATGCTCACCACATGCTTATGAATTTCAATGTGAGAGCGAACCAATCCAGTAGTGTCCGGGTGATCAAGAACCTGCTTTTGCAAGACGGGGATTTCAAGACTGACCTTCTCAGCCGCTATGGATTTCTGCAATTGTCTGAAGTGGTTCAGGAGCTGTTCCTTAATTACCACGTCTCCCGAAGCCAACCAGGCGAAGCGGGCCTTGACGTTTTCGGGGAGCCCATAAGAAAGCACGACCTGATCCAACTTTTCCACGACTACATGCGCAAGGACGGCAACATCGGCTTGTGGTCCAACTGTAAAAGCGTGGCGCGAGGAAGGGCCGAAGTGCAACCACACACTTTCTGCTAGTTCGTATTTCTTCCTCTCAGGCATTCGGGGCGGCAGCAGGTCGAATAACCGCTTTGCTACCATACCCGACATTTTCGTCACACCCGTGCGCCATTTATACATGGTATTCCGTGCATAACTCTCCGCTTCAGGGCCGTACGTCTTGCCGTATTCCGTTAGGATGGATTCAAATTCAGTACCAGATAAGCCGAAGAAATATGACTTCACATCTGTATCATTTCCGCCAATCTCCTGCGAAAACGCTTGCGCTTCCTGAATGTGGCGTCGGGCTGCTTCCGAGCCAGTACTGTGGCGATATTTGGTGCCCTTGCGAGAACCATGATGATAACGTCCCATGGCTTACCCCTTGAGCAAGCCAATGATCTTCGACAGCAGGCTTTCTTGTCCCTGGCGAACAGCAATTGAGACACGGTAGTCGTCGCCCTCGAAGACCCTGTCGGCAGTAATCATGTGCATGTGACGAAGCGCCATTTGATCTTTGAACTGTTGGAGTGCCATCTTGACCTGATCACACAAGAACACAGAGGTCGTTTCTGACAAACCTGATTTGTTAAGGGCAATATGGAATCGCTCCAGCTCAGTCACAGCATCTTCTGGGTCGCGGATTGTGATGCTGCTCCGAAACATTACTTCCCTCCCATGAACATCGCGACAAGCACCACAGCCACAGCGATTATGCCGATAATCATCAGTGTGCGATCCCTTTCACCTGATGCAGAACGCGACAGTTTCCCTGCAGCAGCGCGGTCAGTATTCCCGATGATCACCTCAGTGCGCCCAATCGACGAGGTCTGCGAGTGCTGAATAGTTGCTGAAGCACCATTTTGAGTGGCCTTCGCAGTTTGGTCGTTGAAAGAATTTAACGACGCATCTAGAGCTGCAACGTCGATCTTCATTTCCTGTGCTTTCTGTTGAAGCGAAAGCAAGCCTTTGGCGTGCTGAAGACGTAGCTCAGAAACCTGATTGTCGCTTAGACCGCTCAAGTCGATCACATCATTCTGCGTCAGCTTCAGGGACTTATCTGTCGGAACCTCGGCACTTTGCCCAGGCACTTGTAAGTTCCGTCCTTTCTCATCAGACATCCTGCGTTCCTTATTAGGCATTTCAACCGTCGGGGTATGCTGTCCTAGCTTGAGCTGGAAAAGTAAACCATCGCAATCCAAGTCGTTGCAGTGTAGCTCGGTAATTGAAGCTTTCGACCTAGTGTGGCTGATCTTCCGGCGAGCGGTGACCTGTCGGGAATACCCACCTCTTTGGCGTGTCCTCTCCCATTCATTGAATATCTTTCAGATAACTTTTCAGTGCAATGAGCGGGGCATCAAGCTGCGCCAATGTCTGAATCCCGGAAAATTCCCCCGCCAACCTCCGCAACTCCCGCCCCAACGGCTTATCCACACCACCAATGGCCTCCAGCGCCAGCCCTACACACTCATCCACCTTCACCTGAATCGCCTCAACATCCCCCCGCCGCACCAACAACTCAAACACATCCCGCTGGTAGCCACCCATGACTAGATCGTCACGCAAAATCGGGCTTGAACCATCCGATTCATAAGCCAGCTTGAGGGAGAAGAGGGCGACGGTTTCCAGGTGCAATTCCATGGGGGAATCCTTGTGAAATGTTCCGGCGGTGCGGGTGGTGTGGAAGGGCAGGGGCAAAAGCGTCGCCAGTTCAGGCCGGCTCCCACAAGGGTGATGGGGTGTCAGGTGCTTTTCTTCTACAGACGAAAAAAAGGCCTTGCAAAGCAAGACCTTTCTTAATTTTGGTGCCCGAGGGAGACTGGAGTTTTCCATATAATCCGTGGCCCCGTAAACCCCGCTGTGCTTTGTCAGGTACCTAGCTGGTGTGGCAAGGGTTGCAGCAATGGTAGCAACCATTAACTCTTAGTGTGGGGTTTGCCCCTCGAGCGGCGCTAACAGCGCCGGTGCAGTTTAGGTGATTTCCGAGTGATACCTGATTCTCCAGCTGCGGCATGAACCTGCAGCCAGTCGTCGTGTTGTGCACTTCGTAGTCGCCGTTCGCTTGAACGTTTCTATTTACGATAAATGATTGCATTTGCTAGTCCTCGCTTCCGTGTGGCGGATCGGTAATGACTCAACATTTTTAACCATGTCTGCTTTGCTGGCCGAGATGTGCGATGGCCAGCAGGGGTGGAGGTTAGCCGGAGGATGGCAGAAAGCAATCAGTAGCCAAAAAGCCGTCGGGGACCCTGGGACTATCTGAAGGACACGGGGTCGGAAACCCGCGGGGTTTTGTTAGCACGGTGGAGTTTTTAGCACAACAAGCTGCGCTCGTACGCTTTGGAAGCGCCGGGGCCCCTGAGGATATTCGCGATGCACGGGGTCGGAAACCCGCGAGATCTTGGTAGCGACAGTTCTCTGAGCTTACTGAAATTTCGACGTTGAAATTGAAAGGATATTGAAGAGAAATGGGCATCGTTACTGCAACGGTAAAGGTGAGCCATTGTGTTGTTGATAGCGAACGGTCGAGCCCGGTCAACCTTGGGGATAGTGTCAACCACGTCAACCTGTCAACCAACGTAGAAAACTCAGTCGCTAACAAGATGCTGCGGGTTCTTTGCCCCGTGTCTATCCAAAATGCTCAGGGTCCCCGGCGTGATTCCAATTCGTAGTGCAGATGCACTGGTGAACAGCAGTTCACCCAGTTCACCTGTTCACTAAGCTGGGTATTTTTCCGCTAATACGATCGCGCGGGTTTCCGACCCCGTGTCGAAAGGAGTTCTTCAGGGGCCCCTCCAGATGTCGAAAACTCCGGTTGTTGCTACCTTTCTATCGCTGATGGCGTCATCACTTACGGGGTACAGGGGGAGGTGATTCAAAATGTCATGTTACGGGTGTTACGAATGTTACGAAATCGACCAACCTATTGAATATATTGGATTTTATTGTCGTTACACGGTCGGCAGACGATATGGATACTGAGTGTTACAGGCCCGGTGAGTGTTACAAACCACGTACCAGGACCCCATCTAGTTAGTCGATGGGCTCGGTAATATCAATTGGTTCAATATTTTTCGCTAGGGGAACAGATAGGCTTGGAAAATCGAGCCGCAAACACCGCGCAAGATCGCCAACGGTGTCATTACGATCGAGTGCGTGATGGATCAGCAATGATGCGACCTGCCGCGCCTTTGCCTTAGTGCCGGGCGCACGATTGTTTTCGAGTCCGCGCAGTGCGTTGCGCCAGCCATGCCCGGCCTTTTCGACATCGATGTGGTCGAGCACTCGCGTTAACCCGCCAGGCCCCACCTGAGCGAGAAGGCGTAGAAACAACAAGCCCTCGTTATAGAAGGACGGACTGGACTGCGATAGTGCGGCTGCTAATCCAACGTAGTGTGGCTCCAGTAAAGCTGGAACCAATGTCGGCTCAGACTTGACGAACCGTGCCAGAACCATCGTCCCCAACTCCCAATCGACATGGCCCCAGTGGCAGAGCGCGATGCGCCTGCCGGCAGCGACATGACGCAACGCACTCGCCGGAGCGAGTGCAGCAAGATGCGTCGACATGTTGATAATTTGAGGCTCGTTGCGCTTAACCATCGCTTCGATCGCCGGGCGCACCGCTTGCACTGAGTATGCGACACCTAGAAACATTCGCGCGTCGCCAATGTCTTCCAACCAACCGTCACCGATCGCCTGATCGATCATTTCCCAATCGAGTGCAAGCACGGTCGCCTCGAACTGCTTTGGCGCGGCCTTATACATGAAGCTGAGCAGTCCCGCAGCAGACTGGAAGCTTCGTTGCGTGCTGCGCGACAATTTGGCCGCAAGATCCTGCGGCGACCAGCAAGCACAGATCCTGCGCGCTACCTGCCGCATTCGACGCGTGGGCGCCAGTTTGCCCACATAAATGCCGAGCGGATCGTAGAGCCGCAACGAACTCCACACAATATCGTTAAGTTCATGAAACGCTTCTTGAGGATTAGCACGTAACCGGTCTGAAATAGCCGGAATCAGCGCTTCGATCAGTGAGAACCCGAACTCTGGTGCGAAATAGCAAAAATGTTTGCAAAAATCGGCCACGATCGACAGATAGGCGTGCTTCGGCCAAGTCGAAACCGTACGAAGGCACGCTATATGATCAACATGTTCAAGATAACGGGCTTTCCACCCGTCATTCTTGCCGACGCGCATCATGGAAATGAGATTGGCTATCTGGCCAGCGTGCAACGGCCCCGCAGTATTGATCGCACGCGCCAGTTCGAGCGGATTGACCAATGCGGCGATGCTTTCGCCGAGCGCCTCATCGGTGTTGCAGACATGATTGATGACCCCGCCAATCGCATAGCAAGCGTCTTCAGGTGCGGTCTCAATCCAATTCGTTAAGATCTCTTTATGATCCGCAATCTCGCTCATTTCCTCGGCCAGATAGCCATGTAAATTTTTAAGCACCCAGCAGGCATCGCGGATGTCGAGCGGTGCGGTCGCAGCCCAACAACGCACTAGGACGGGCGCAAGCCACTCTGTTTGCACGAGCCAATTCCACCGGCGGTGCCCGCTCGGTGTCGACAACTCTCTGAGTAGCACGCTCAAGCCGCTTAGAGATGTATCCTCGTCGCGGAACACCCTCTCAAGCATGCTAGCGATGGTTTTCCGGCCTTCGTCTGACTGCCCTTCGAGGATCCGATCAAGCAGAACGCTGGCAAGGCGTTGGTGCGGACAGCGAAGGTCGTTAACACCCAGTAGAAGCCGCTGTGAGATCAACCAGGTAAGTGCAGCGTCAACGTCGGCGATTAATACTGCGTCTTCAACTAACCATATCAACATGTCGCGCGAACAACGGGCATCGCGGGTGACAAGCTGGCGAATGGCTGCAGCGGCAAGAATTAGATCCGCCCCCGCTGCGCGAGCGGAACTTGCTAATGCGCTCGCCCGCCGCCATCCCCCTCCCAGGATGAAGCAGAATTGCCATGGGTAGAGCGCCTGCTCCGCCGCATGCTCAAGACGCCGATCGAGCGGCTCCTCTCCTGGGCGATCACCGACCCGATCGTCGGCACGGCGAACGGCGGCAAGTGTAGTTTCGGGAAAAGTTCGCAGACCGTCCGCAATAACTCGAACCGCACGCTTCGCATCGAGCCGGATGGCCCCCGGAGAGCCGCCCTTATCCTCGGAAATTGTGTGTGCACTCAGAACCCATCGAGATGTTGTAGCGCGCTCCTCCATTTCACGCAGCAGCGCTGGGCGCGCTAAATGTGCGTCATCAATGAGATAAAGGGTTGGAGTTGAGTTTTCAACAAGTGGTGTAATTTCGCCCATTGGGTCAGCCAACCGCAAAACTCGCCAGCCACGATCATGCACTTGGCGCGCCGCCTGAAGGATGCAGATTGATTTGCCTGCCCCCGGCATGCCCGCGAGCCGGGCAGAGCCAGCCCGCTCAAGGTCGGCAATTAGAATGGCCACTTCGGGAAGCTTGGGGCAAGCGGCAACATCTGCGGGCCCAAGCGGACGTCCCATCAGCGCGGGGCCAAGGTCGCGAGCCGTCTCGAACTGAACTTCAGACCACGCAGACACCTTAAGGCTCGGTGCCGCTGTATGCGGCATGAACCCTGTAAGGCTCCGCCGAAACTGATCGAGTTCGTCTGCGCTCGGTAGTGCACGCAGTGTAGCCATGATCTTGACTAAATCGCCTGCATGCTCGGGATAGAATTCTTCAAGCACGGCCTGGTGGCCGGAAAGTAATGCCTGAATTGTTTCCCAGCCGATGGCGACGACAGGAAAGCGCCCTTCCTTCTCGCGCCGTTCAGATACGAGCCGCGCATGTTCCTGAAGTGGTCCTTCGTTTGCCGCAGTGGTGGCGAACGTCCAATGTCCAAGCGAAGGCTTAAACGTCTCCGCCTTAGCGAGCTCTGCATCAAATTCGGCAATCGTTGCCTTGGATCCGTAGGCTTCACTCTTCCCCTTGCACTGCACGCCAAAAGTCTTGCCCGGCGCCGCCTCGGGTGTCCCGTAGACATCAACGCCTTGCTGCTTCTGACCGGCCCGACCGTGCTTTTGTGTCAGAGGTGCTTCCCAGACCGCGGCAAACAGTGCACGTGTCAGGTCTTCGAACTTCTCCCACGACTTTGGCGGTGCGATCTGCTTGTCGATGAATTCCATTAGTACCGCCAGATTGATCCACTATCCAAGTTAAAACACTACCTCGATTCAAGTGTAGGTGTAAAATCAGCCACTTAATAGAGGCCCTATCTTCAGTTCGCGTCGCATTGCTGGATTATGAATTGAGCGCCCAATACGCTCACTGGGTTGCTAATGCGGCGCATTGGGTCCCGAAGGTACATACCTCTTCCAGGATCCGCTCCCGTTAGAAAGGACCAACTCCCGAGCCAGGACAACGTTCGTTGTTCTATCAAGCGGCCAAGAGCGACTCATGTTAACCAGCGTGAGTTTCCCCGCTCACCGTATACGCAAACGGATAATCAATAGCCCACCTAATATTCTCTAGATCTAGACTTTGGTTGAAGAGGGCTTGCAGTCTGGTCGAGACTCTGCCATAACCAGATGTAGTAGCTATTTGCCCAGCCCTTGGCACCTGAAAAGCTTGAGTGGCTTGCAGTGCGGTAAGTGTTGGTTTTTGAAACTCGGCCGTAGAGTCATGACTAGATAACAAAAACAGAAAGGAGTCTATAGTGAGCACTAAAACCCGTCCGTTCTCAATATTCCTACTTAAGCAAGGTTATGATGCATCGAACTCACTCAAAGAGGAAAATTCCTTGAGTGAGGCTGTTGTTTCAAGCAAGCTTCCAGAAGATGCAAGTCTCTTTATTCTGGACAATCCTTCACGGAATCCTTGGTGGAAAGATTATTTTGAAATTGCGCAACCACTACTTCAGGCGAGTAAAGGGGCGCTAGTGTTTCTTCCGGTCCAAGATCGATGCTTTGTATTGTCCTTTGGGCATGTATTTCACAGTCTTAAGGATAATTGCTATGAGTATGATTTTGGATTGAGGGTGACCTTAAATAGCCTTGATCCAAATAAGCTTAAAAGTGCAGATGTAATGGATCCAGGTGCATCTCGAAGGAAAAGAACGCAAGTTCCTGCTGCGACCGATCTTACCTTTCTGGATTTTGATAGTAATGCAGAGATAATTAGAAGTCTTACCGGGGCAGTTAAGGAAGAGTTTGTAGAGCTTTTCAAAAGTGCTACAGGGTCGGCTAGTCTGAAAGTTGGATTAAAAATTGATCCGAGTGAGTTGGTGGGTATTTGCGAGAGTCTACTCGACCTATACTCTAGCGAAGAGTATCTCGTAACCTTTCCGAATGTAGGGAAAATAACTCCAGAAAAAGATCCTGATGTTGTTCGTGTTCTAGATGCTCAGCTTCTTCAAAAATTTATTGAACGCAGTGATGACTTGTCCTTGTCTATCCCGGATATTATCGATTATCGAGATAATACGTGCTGCCGGTTTCAAGGGCGGGGTGGTATTGCTGATGTATATACAGATGTTTCGCTTGAGGCTTTTTATGAGTATTTGGGCGATGACTACGAATTGGGTGAGTTGAGTATTGAAAGGTTGAAGTCATTTAGTATTGCATTATGCGATGCTGAAGGAAATATAAGTAGGGCGTATAGTGTCTATAATTGCTTCTTGTTGGATATTGTGGAGCCAGATAAGGTTTTTCATATTTGCGAGGGTGGATGGTATCGTGTAGATGTTGGATATATTCGGGAGTTGAAAAATTATCTAGATGCTAAGTGTGAAGATACAGATTTGGTTGAGTATGATCATGATGTCGTGTTGAATGGGATAAATCACTATAGCGAAGAGAATTACAATGCGTCTGTTGCGCAATCGCTAGATCGATTTATTTGTTTGGATCAAACAAATATGAGTCCAGTTGGATCCAGTCAAATAGAGCCATGTGACTTGTATTCTGTTTCTGTGGCTGAGGTGGCGAATCTTTATCATATAAAAATATCGACAAGATCATCGCAGCTAAGTCATCTTTTTAATCAAGGAGTTAATTCGGCGGAGTTATTGATTCTTGAGGCAGTATGTCGAGATGCGCTGAAGGAACTAATTGTTGATCGAATTGGAAGTAACGATGAGCGTGAGTATTGCGATCCGGTTGATGCCAAAAAATTGAAGGTCGTGTATGGAGTGATTACTCGAAAAAATCCAGCGGAACTGTCGGATAATTTACCCCTGTTTTCTAAGATTAGCTTAATGCGTTGTTTCAAAAGCTTGGAGTTAATGCAAATTCCTGCTGCGTTAATTTATATTCCTGATGTAAGTCCGCCGAAGGAAAAATACAGTTCTTATCCTACAGTGATTGTAGAGGTGTTTGATAGGGCTAAGGGGAAGAAGGAAGTTTGTGTGGTTGCCGGGCAAGCTCTCGCTGCGGGCGCGAAACTGGCCGGGTGCTGCGCAGTGATAAAAAATAGTGTTGCCGGTTCTAGGTTTAAGGTTTTCTATAGCTTCGGCAAGCTTGGAAGAGCATATACCAATCATAATTGGCATTATGAAGTTGTAGTGTGAGGCTTCGCTTCTAAAAGTTAATGAGGGAGCGGTCATTCCTGCTAGTCCTAGTTTCATGTGCTGCCAATGGTTGCCATGAGTTTGCCCTCGTCAGGCCCCAAGGTTCTTTCAGTGGGAGTACCAAATTTTAAGCAATTACTTTAAGGTTCTGAGTGATTTATAATACGCTTGATGTCGCTTGTAATTGCACTGCGCGATGAAAATTGTGATTCTGTTAAATTGTTTGTTTGGCAGCTAAGTGATGGGCTTTGATGCTGGGTAGAGAATGTTTAAGGTGCTCTTAAAGCTCTAGGGTGTGGAAGCGGTTGCTTGGCGAGTTACTTTGTTGGGCTTTATATTTTGATTGGTGTTGTGTATTTGTGAAGTGTGAGATCGGCAACAGATTAAGCAGTAATTGTCTACGCTTGATTGCGGTGGTCCAGTCTTCTCGACGGTAACGGTGCACGATAGAAGGCGCTCAATGCCAATGTTGTTTGTTTCGGGTTGGGAACTGTCCGTCTGAGGCGGACTTGGGATGGGGCAGTAGCGGAAGCCTTGATCGACTTCCGTACAGTGCTAGTGTTGACTTTTCAGCCTGCGTTCTATGTATCCTATTTCTGCTTTTATTGCATTAATCGTGAGCTTTTGTATTTCTGTGGTTTTTCCAGACCTGATGGCAAGGACATTGAGCAATGCGGTCAAGTGGGATTTTCTGGCTTTTAGCGTGTCGGAAATTTTTGATTCGTTCTGGGTCAGCGAGAGGGCGGCGCTTGATGTCTGCGCGCTTCATCCTTGTATCCCAAAGTTCGGTATTTTTCTCAGGATACAAGCAGGGATACAGGGATACAGGGATACAACGGATAAGGGGATACAACGGATAAGGGGATACAGGCATAGACAGGCAGGCACAAAAAAACCGGCTAAGTGGCCGGTTTCTCTGGGTCTGAGAGGCTGGTAGAGACTCTCAGATACTGCTATGTGGTGCCCCGAGGGAGACTCGAACTCCCACTCCTTTCGAAAACGGATTTTGAATCCGCCGCGTCTACCAATTCCGCCATCAGGGCTCAATGGCGGCGAAGTATAGAGATGAGATAACCGTTGGTCAATCAGGTACATGGAGAATTTTTGATATTTCCGCTAGACTTCCCGGCCCTGCTAGACGACACCCCATCATGCGCGTTGCTGACTTTACCTTCGAGCTCCCTGATTCGCTGATCGCCCGCCATCCGCTGGCCGAGCGGCGCAATAGTCGCCTGTTGACCCTGGATGGGGTCAGCGGCGCCCTGGCACACCGTCAATTCACTGATTTGCTGGAGCATTTGCGCCCCGGCGACTTGATGGTGTTCAACAATACCCGGGTGATTCCGGCGCGGCTGTTTGGCCAGAAGGCTTCCGGCGGCAAGCTGGAAATCCTGGTGGAGCGGGTGCTCGACAGTCATCGCGTGCTGGCTCATGTGCGGTCCAGCAAGTCGCCCAAGCCTGGGTCGAAGATTCTGATCGACGGCGGTGGCGAGGCCGAGATGCTGGCGCGGCACGATGCGTTGTTCGAGCTGGGGTTTGCCGAGGAGGTGTTGCCGCTGCTCGACCGTGTCGGGCACATGCCGTTGCCTCCTTATATAGACCGCCCGGATGAAGGTGCCGACCGCGAGCGTTACCAGACGGTCTACGCCGAGCGTTTGGGCGCGGTGGCGGCGCCGACGGCGGGGCTGCATTTCGATCAGCCGCTGATGGAGGCAATTGCCGCCAAGGGCGTCGAGACCGCGTTCGTGACCTTGCACGTCGGGGCTGGCACTTTCCAGCCGGTGCGCGTGGAGAAGATCGAAGACCACCACATGCACAGCGAATGGCTGGAAGTCGGCCAGGACGTGGTCGATGCGGTTGCCGCCTGCCGCGCTCGCGGTGGCCGGGTGGTGGCCGTGGGGACCACCAGCGTGCGTTCCCTGGAAAGCGCCGCCCGCGATGGCGTGCTCAAGCCGTTCAGCGGCGATACCGACATCTTTATCTACCCGGGCCGGCCGTTTCATGTGGTCGATGCCCTGGTCACCAACTTCCATTTGCCCGAATCCACGCTGTTGATGCTGGTTTCGGCGTTCGCCGGTTATCCCGAGACCATGGCCGCCTATAAAGCCGCCGTCGACAACGAATACCGCTTTTTCAGCTACGGTGATGCGATGTTTATCACCCGTAATCCAGCACCGCGTGGCCCCGAGGAAACAGAATGAGTCGCCAATGTCGTATGTCTTTCGAGCTGCTTGCCACAGACGGCAAGGCTCGTCGCGGTCGTTTGACCTTCCCGCGCGGTACCGTCGAGACCCCGGCCTTCATGCCGGTGGGCACCTACGGCACGGTCAAGGGCATGCTGCCACGGGATATCGAGGCGACTGGCGCTGAAATCATTCTGGGCAACACTTTCCACCTGTGGTTGCGTCCGGGCACGGAAGTGATCAAGAAGCACGGCGACCTGCACGATTTCATGCAGTGGAAAGGCCCGATCCTGACCGACTCCGGCGGTTTCCAGGTGTTCAGCCTGGGCGCCATGCGCAAGATCAAGGAGGAGGGCGTGACCTTCGCTTCCCCGGTCGATGGCGCCAAGGTGTTCATGGGCCCGGAAGAGTCGATGCAGGTCCAGCGTGACCTGGGCTCCGATATCGTGATGATTTTCGACGAATGCACGCCGTACCCGGCCGACGAAGATGTCGCCCGCGTATCCATGGAGTTGTCCCTGCGCTGGGCCAAGCGTTCGAAAGAAGCCCATGGCGACAACACGGCGGCGCTGTTCGGTATCGTTCAGGGTGGCATGCACCAGGACCTGCGCATGCGCTCCCTGGAAGGCCTCGACAAGATCGGCTTCGATGGCCTGGCCATCGGCGGTCTGTCGGTGGGCGAGCCCAAGCACGAGATGATCAAGGTGCTGGATTATCTACCGGGCATGATGCCGGCTGACAAACCTCGTTACCTTATGGGCGTTGGCAAACCGGAAGACTTGGTTGAGGGTGTGCGCCGCGGTGTGGACATGTTCGATTGCGTGATGCCAACCCGTAATGCCCGCAACGGGCATCTGTTCATCGATACCGGCGTGCTGAAGATCCGTAACGCGTTCCATCGCCATGATGATTCGCCGCTCGATCCGACCTGCGATTGCTATACCTGCCAGAACTTCTCCCGCGCTTATCTGCATCACCTGGACAAGTGCGGCGAAATGCTGGGAAGCATGCTCAATACCATCCATAACTTGCGCCATTATCAAGTGCTTATGGCTGGTTTGCGCGAGGCTATTCAACAGGGTACATTGGCCGCCTTTGTCGATGCCTTCTACGCCAAACGCGGGCTTCCCGTGCCGCCTTTGGACTGAGTTTTCTGACCCCAAGATTCAACATTTGCAACTGGAGTGCTAAATGAGCTTTTTTATCTCTAATGCCATGGCTGACGCCGCTGCACCTGCTGCGGGCCCAATGGGTGGCGGTTTCGAGTGGATTTTCCTGGTCGGTTTCCTGGTCATCTTCTACCTGATGATCTGGCGTCCACAGGCCAAGCGCGCCAAAGAGCAGAAAAACCTGCTGAGCAGCCTGCAAAAGGGCGACGAAGTTGTGACCACTGGCGGCATCGCCGGCAAGATCACTAAAGTGGCCGACGATTTCGTCGTTCTGGAAGTTTCCGACACCGTCGAAATGAAATTCCAGAAAGGCGCCATCGCCGCCACGCTGCCAAAAGGCACGCTCAAGGCGATCTAAGTTTCAACTTCATCTTCAATCGACGGGGCGCGCAAGGCGCCCCGCGTCATAAACGGGCGGCGTGATGCTGAACAAATATCCTCTGTGGAAATACATTCTGATCCTGGCGGTGCTGGCGGTCGGTCTGATTTATTCCGCTCCCAATCTCTACCCTGATGACCCGGCCATTCAGGTCAGCGGAGCCAGCACGGCGCTGCAGGTCAATCAGGCTGATCTGGATCGTGTGAGCGCTGCGCTCAAGGAATCCGGGATCAACGTCAAGGCTGCCACTCTGGCCGCCAACGGCAAGGGCGGGCTGATTCGCCTGACCAAGGCTGAAGACCAGCTGCCGGCCAAGGACGTTGTACGCAAGGCATTGGGTGATGACTACGTCGTCGCGCTGAACCTGGCACAAACCACCCCGCAATGGCTGCGCAACCTCGCTGCGCACCCGATGAAGCTGGGTCTGGACTTGTCCGGTGGTGTGCACTTCCTGCTGGAAGTGGACATGGAAAAAGCCCTCGATGCACGCCTGAAAGTCTACGAAGGCGACGTCAAGAGCCTGCTGCGTAAAGAGAAGCTGCGCTATCGCAGCCTGCCGCAACTGGGCGGTGCCATCCAGCTGGGCTTCGCTGATGAAGACAGCCGCGAACAGGCTCGTTCGATCATCCGCAAGAACTTCAACGATTTCGACATTGTTCCGGCCGACCTCAATGGTCAACCGGTGCTGCGTCTGGCGATGACCCCGGCCAAGCTGGCGGAAATCCGCGAATACTCCATCAAGCAGAACTTGACCACGGTGCGTAACCGCGTCAACGAGCTGGGTGTTGCCGAACCGATCGTCCAGCGTCAGGGCGCCAACCGCATCGTGGTTGAGCTGCCGGGCGTGCAGGACACCGCCGAAGCCAAGCGTATCCTCGGCAAGACGGCCAACCTGGAGTTCCGTCTGGCTGCTGAGCCGGGTGCTTCGAAAGCCACTTCCGAGGAATTCGAGTTCCGTGAGGGCAAGCGTCCTCCTGCGCTCATCGAGCGTGGCCTGATCATCACCGGTGACCAGGTGACCGACGCCAAGGCTGGCTTCGGCGAGCACGGCACACCGGAAGTGAACATCCGTCTGGACGGTCACGGCGGCGAGCTGATGAACCGTGCGACCCGTTCGAACGTCGGTCGCAGCATGGCGGTGATCTTCATCGAGCAGCGCCCGGTCACCACTTACACCAAGCAGATGGTCAACGGTGTCGAGAAGGACGTGCCGGTTCAGACTTTCAAGGAAGAGAAGAAGATCATCAGCCTGGCGACCATCCAGTCGCCGCTGGGTGCGCAGTTCCGTATTACCGGCCTGAACGGCCAGGGCGAGTCGTCCGAACTGGCGCTGCTGCTGCGTGCCGGTGGTCTGGCTGCACCGATGTACTTCGCTGAAGAACGCACCATCGGCCCGAGCCTGGGTGCCGACAACATCACCAAGGGTATCGATGCATCGCTGTGGGGCATGCTGTTCGTTTCGCTGTTCATCATGGCCATCTACCGCTTCTTCGGCCTGATCGCCACCGTCGCTCTGGCGGTGAACATGGTGATGCTGCTGGCCCTGATGTCGCTGCTGGGTGCAACGCTGACCCTGCCGGGTATCGCCGGTATCGTGTTGACCATGGGTATGGCGGTCGACGCCAACGTGCTGATCTTCTCGCGGATCCGTGAAGAGATCGCCGCCGGCATGACGGTGCAGCGCGCAATCAACGAAGGCTTCGGCCGGGCATTCACCGCGATTCTCGACGCCAACCTGACCACTCTGCTGGTCGGCGGCATCCTCTTTGCCATGGGCACCGGCCCGGTCAAGGGCTTCGCAGTGACCATGTCCCTCGGGATCTTTACCTCGATGTTCACGGCCATCATGGTGACCCGCGCGATGGTCAACCTGATCTTCGGCGGTCGTGACTTCAAGAAGTTGTGGATTTAAGGGGCTGCCATGTTACGTACAATCAACTTCATGGGCGTTCGCAACTTTGCGTTCGGCGTCACATTGTTCCTTACTGCACTGGCCATATTCAGTGTCTTCCACAAGGGCATGAACTGGGGCCTGGACTTCACCGGCGGTACGCTCATCGAGCTGACCTACGAGCGTCCGGCCGACGTCACCAAGGTGCGCGAGCAGCTGGTGACCGCGGGTTATCACGAAGCCATCGTGCAGAACTTCGGTGCAACTACCGACCTGCTGGTGCGCATGCCTGGCGAAGACCCTCAACTGGGTCACCAGGTCGCCGAAGCCTTGCAGAAGGTGGGTGGCGAGAACCCGGCGACGGTCAAGCGCGTCGAGTTCGTCGGCCCGCAGGTGGGTGAAGAGCTGCGCGACCAGGGCGGCCTCGGCATGCTGATGGCGCTGGGCGGTATCCTGATCTACCTGGCGTTCCGCTTTCAGTGGAAGTTTGCGGTCGGTGCGATCGTGTCCCTGATCCACGACGTGATCGTGACTGTCGGTATCCTGTCGTTCTTCCAGATCACCTTCGACCTGACGGTGCTGGCGGCGGTACTGGCGATCATCGGTTACTCGCTCAACGACACCATTGTGGTATTCGACCGGGTTCGCGAGAACTTCCGTGTACTGCGCAAGGCCAGCCTGATCGAGAACATCAACATCTCGACCACGCAAACCCTGCTGCGGACCATGGCGACTTCGATCTCCACCTTGCTGGCGATCGCGGCCCTGCTGTTCTTCGGTGGCGATAACCTGTTCGGTTTCTCCATTGCCCTGTTCATCGGTGTTCTGGCGGGTACCTACTCGTCGATCTACATCGCTAACGTGGTGCTGATCTGGCTGAACCTGAGCACTGAAGACCTGATTCCTCCGGCCAATACCGAGAAGGAAGTCGACGACCGTCCTTGAGGCAGCAGTCCTTAAGCGGTGTCATCCAAAAAGGCGCGAGTTGAACTCGCGCCTTTTTTTGTGCTCCAAGGCTGGGAGAAGCGCGGACACGCTCCGCATGTGATGGTCCAGGAGGTTCATGTGAACAAGTCGATGCTGGTTGGTGCTGTACTGGGTGCTGTCGGTGTAACTGCCGGGGGTGCTGTGGCCACCTACAGCCTGGTTAAAAGCGGCCCGGAGTACGCACAAGTACTCGCCGTTGAGCCGGTCAAGACACAAATCAAGACTCCACGTGAAGTATGCAAGGATGTAACGGTCACCCGGCAGGCGCCGGTGAAAGATCAACATCAGATCGCCGGTACGGTGGTCGGTGCATTGGCAGGTGGTCTGCTGGGTAACCAGATTGGTGGCGGCTCCGGCAAGAAGATCGCCACGGTCGCGGGCGCTGTCGGTGGTGGTTATGCCGGCAACAAGGTGCAGGAAGGCATGCAGGAGCGTGATACCTACACCACCACCCAGACCCGCTGTAACACGGTTAACGACATCAGCGACAAGGTTGTAGGTTACGACGTACGGTATTCGCTGGATGGCAAGGAAGGTAAGGTGCGCATGGATCGTGATCCAGGCAACCAGATTCCGGTGGATAAGGAAGGCAAGTTGATCTTGTCGGAGAATCAGGCGGCTCAGTGATCTGCTGAAGCCGGATTCAAAAGAAGCACCTTGCGAGGTGCTTTTTTTGTGCCTGCCATTTATGCATCGCGGCGTACCCCTTGTAGGAGCGAGCGTGCTCGCGAAGAACCCAAAGGCACCGCGTCTATCCAGAATGCCCGCGTTATCGTTGGCGACCATCGCGAGCGAGCTCGCTCCTACAGTATTTCGGATCGAATTGCGGGCATAAAAAAAGCACCCCGAGGGGTGCTTTCTCTGTCGCTGGAAGCTTAGCGCTTCAGCGAGGCTGGCAGGTGCGGCTGGATCGCCGTCAAAACTGCCTTGAAGCATTTGGTGTTGCCGGCAACGACGTGGCCTTTCTCAAGGAAGTCGTGACCGCCGGTGAAGTCGCTCACCAGGCCGCCAGCTTCCTGGATCAGCAGGGCGCCTGCAGCCATGTCCCACTCGGACAGGCCCGACTCCCAGAAGGCGTCGAAGCGGCCGGCGGCCACGTAGGCCAGGTCCAGGCTCGCCGAACCTGCGCGGCGGATGCCGGCGGTCTGGCCAACCAGGGCGCGGAACATGCCCAGGTAGTTGTCGAGGTTGTCCATCTGGTCGTCACGGAACGGGAAGCCGGTACCCAGCAGGGCGCCGTCCAGGCTGGTGCGGCCGCTGACGCGCAGGCGACGACCGTTCAGTTGGGCGCCGCGACCACGGCTGGCGGTGAATTCTTCCTGGCGAACCGGGTCCAGAACAACGGCGTGCTCAAGACGACCGCGGTATTTGCAGGCGATGCTGACAGCGAAGTGAGGAATGCCGCGCAGGAAGTTGGTGGTGCCGTCCAGCGGATCGATGATCCACAGGTACTCTTCGCCTTCGATGCCGGTGCCGGCGTGCATGCCGGTCTCTTCGCCCAGGATCGAGTGATTCGGGTAGGCCTTGCGCAGGGCGTCGATGATTTTCTGTTCGGCGGCGCGATCCACCTCGGATACGTAATCCTTGGCGTCTTTTTCGTCGACCTTGATGGTATCCAGGCGCTCGATGGAGCGGAAGATCAATTCACTGGCGCTGCGGGCGGCGCGCAGCGCGATATTCAGCATGGGCTGCATGGATGTGTCACCTAAGGTTGTTAAAGAAAGCCGAGCATTCTATCAGAAAGTTTCTACAGGAGAAGGACGACGTTCGCTTTCGTGGCTTAACGGTAACGACAGCTGTAAGATTCCGCTCCCGATTATCGTGTTCGAGAGCGCCTCCCTTGCTGCAAAACATTCGTGTCGTCCTGGTCAATACCAGCCATCCGGGTAATATCGGCGGGGCTGCGCGTGCCATGAAGAACATGGGCCTGTCGCGGCTGGTGCTGGTCGAGCCGCGCCTGTTCCCGCACCACGAGGCCGATGCCCGTGCTTCCGGTGCCGGCGACATCCTTGAAAACGCGCAAGTCGTCGCCACCTTGGAAGATGCCTTGGTCGGCTGCAACCTGGTGCTCGGTACCAGTGCCCGTGACCGACGGATTCCCTGGCCGCTGCTCGATCCTCGCGAATGCGGTGCGAAAGTGGTGGAGGAAGCCGGGCAGGGCGCCGAAATCGCCCTGGTGTTCGGTCGTGAAGATTCCGGCCTGACCAACGAAGAGCTGCAGCGATGTCATTATCACGTGCACATCCCGTCAGACCCTGAGTTCAGCTCGCTGAATCTTGGGGCCGCGGTGCAGGTGTTGAGTTATGAAGTGCGCATGTCCTGGCTGGCGGCCCAAGGTCAGCCGAGCAAGGTCGAGAAGGAAGAAGTGGCCTCGGTGAAAAGCGCTGAGCTTGCGACCATGGATGAGCTGGAGCGATTCTATGAGCACCTGGAGCAAACTCTGGTGGCCATCGAATTCCTCGATCCGGAAAAGCCACGGCACTTGATGGCGCGCCTGCGCCGGTTGTATGGACGAAGCTCGGTCAGCCGGGCGGAAATGAATATTTTGCGTGGCATCCTCACGGAAACCCAGAAAGCGGCCCGTGGTGAACTACTAAACCGGAAGGATTAATGATGTTCGAGCGTTTGCGTGAAGATATCCAGAGCGTATTCCACCGAGACCCGGCGGCGCGTAACGCTTTTGAAGTCCTGACTTGCTACCCGGGCATGCATGCCATCTGGATTCACCGTTTGTCGGCGATGCTGTGGCGCGCGGACCTGAAATGGCTGGCGCGCCTGGTGTCGAACTTCGGGCGCTGGTTGACCGGGATCGAGATTCATCCGGGCGCCAGGGTCGGTCGTCGTTTCTTCATTGACCATGGCATGGGCATCGTCATCGGTGAAACCGCTGAAATTGGCGATGACGTGACCATTTATCAGGGCGTGACCCTGGGCGGTACCAGCTGGAACAAGGGCAAGCGTCACCCGACGCTGGGTGATGGTGTCGTTGTCGGTGCCGGCGCCAAGGTGCTTGGCCCGTTCACTGTCGGTGCTGGTGCCAAGGTCGGTTCCAACGCCGTGGTGACCAAGGAGGTGCCGCCGGGCGCCACTGTGGTGGGGATTCCGGGGCGGATCATCGTCAAACCCGACGAAGAACAGGACGCCAAGCGCAAGGCCATGGCCGAGAAGATCGGTTTCGACGCCTACGGCGTGACTGAAGATATGCCTGACCCGGTGGCTCGCGCCATTAACCAGTTGCTCGATCACCTGCAGGCGGTCGATGGGCGCCTGGAGGGTATGTGCGGGGCGTTGAAGGATCTGGGCAGCAATTACTGTGCGAAAGATCTGCCTGAGCTGCGCGAAGAGGATTTCGCCTGTGTGAAGGACAAGGATCAGAGCCAGGCCAGCTGATGCCTGTGTAGGAGCTGCCGCAGGCTGCGATCTTTTGATTTGGCTCTTTCAGGAGCGAAGATCAAAAGATCGCAGCCTGCGGGTCGCAATCAGGTAATGGCAGAGCGCTGACCGGTGTGCCATTAAACCGCAGACCCTGCTATGATTCCGCCGCTCTTTTGCCACTAAACCCGACTAAAGCACTAGGTCTTATAGTTGACTTAAATACTCGGGAATTGCATACTCGCCTCATTCCGAACTCCGTGGTAATTGTCCATGCGACTGACTACAAAAGGCCGATACGCCGTGACCGCCATGCTTGACCTGGCGTTGCACGCGCAGCACGGGCCCGTGTCCCTGGCCGATATCTCCGAGCGCCAAGGCATCTCCCTGTCCTACCTCGAACAGCTTTTCGCCAAGCTGCGCCGCAGCAATCTGGTGTCCAGCGTGCGTGGTCCGGGCGGTGGTTACCAATTGTCCCGCGACATGCAGGGCATCCAGGTCGCCCAGGTGATCGATGCAGTGAACGAATCGGTCGATGCAACAAAATGCCAGGGGCAGGGTGATTGCCATTCCGGCGACACTTGCCTGACTCACCACTTGTGGTGCGATCTGAGCCTGCAGATTCACGAATTTCTGAGCGGTATCAGCTTGGCTGACCTTGTGACTCGCCGTGAGGTGCAAGAAGTAGCCCAGCGTCAGGACCAACGCCGTTGCAACAGCAAGGTGCCACGCCTGGACAAGATTGAAGCGTCCGCCGTCGAATGACAGCCGAAGAGCCAGCGGCACGCCAGCCAGCCTGATTTAGGAGATAGTCCATGAAATTGCCGATTTACCTTGATTACTCTGCGACCACCCCGGTTGATCCGCGTGTCGCGCAAAAAATGAGTGAATGCCTGCTGGTCGACGGAAACTTCGGTAACCCGGCGTCCCGTTCCCACGTGTTCGGCTGGAAAGCCGAAGAGTCCGTTGAAAACGCCCGTCGTCAGGTCGCTGACCTGGTCAATGCCGACCCGCGTGAAATCGTCTGGACCTCCGGTGCCACCGAGTCCGACAACCTGGCAATCAAGGGTGCGGCGCATTTCTATGCCACCAAAGGCAAGCACCTGATCACTACCAAGATCGAGCACAAGGCTGTCCTCGACACCATGCGCCAGCTGGAGCGTGAAGGTTTTGAAGTGACCTACATCGAGCCTCGTACCGATGGCCTGGTGACCCCGGAGATGGTCGAAGCCGAACTGCGCGATGACACGATCCTGGTGTCGGTCATGCACGTGAACAACGAAATCGGCACCATCAACGACATCGCAGCGATCGGCGAACTGACCCGTTCCAGGGGCATCCTGTTCCACGTCGACGCCGCTCAGTCCACCGGCAAGGTCGAGATCGACCTTTCGAAGCTGAAAGTCGACCTGATGTCCTTCTCCGCCCACAAGACCTACGGTCCTAAAGGCATTGGCGCCCTGTACGTAAGCCGCAAGCCGCGCGTACGTATCGAGGCGACCATGCACGGTGGCGGCCACGAGCGCGGCATGCGTTCCGGCACCCTGGCGACCCACCAGATCGTCGGCATGGGCGAGGCTTTCCGTGTAGCCAAGGAAGACATGGCTGCCGAGAACGCGCGCATCAAGGCGTTGAGTGACCGTTTCTACAAACAGGTCGAGCACCTGGAAGAGCTGTACGTCAACGGCAGCATGACCGCCCGCGTTCCGCACAACCTGAACCTGAGCTTCAACTACGTTGAAGGCGAGTCGCTGATCATGGCGCTCAAGGATCTGGCGGTATCGTCCGGTTCGGCCTGCACCTCGGCGTCGCTCGAGCCTTCGTACGTACTGCGCGCCCTGGGCCGCAACGACGAACTGGCACACAGCTCGATCCGTTTCACCTTCGGTCGTTTCACCACCGAAGAAGAAATCGACTACGCCGCGCAGAAAGTCTGCGAGGCCGTTACCAAGCTGCGCGCTTTGTCGCCGCTGTGGGATATGTACAAAGACGGTGTCGACATTTCGAAAATCGAGTGGGCGGCACACTGATTTCAAGTCGCCGCGAACCGGCCCTGCGCACGATGGTGACAGGGCTCAAAGAGCGACTCTCTGATGAGTGAGGATTGAGAATCATGGCTTACAGCGAAAAGGTCATCGACCACTACGAAAACCCGCGCAACGTCGGCAAGATGGACGCGCAGGATCCTGATGTCGGCACCGGCATGGTCGGCGCTCCGGCGTGCGGCGACGTGATGCGCCTGCAGATCAAGGTCAACGACGCCGGCATCATCGAAGATGCCAAGTTCAAGACTTATGGCTGCGGTTCGGCTATCGCTTCCAGCTCCCTCGCCACCGAGTGGATGAAGGGCAAGACCCTGGACGAAGCAGAAACCATCAAGAACACTCAGCTGGCTGAAGAACTGGCCCTGCCGCCAGTGAAAATCCACTGCTCGGTACTCGCTGAAGACGCCATCAAGGCGGCTGTTCGCGATTACAAGCAGAAGAAAGGCTTGATCTGATTTTCGAGTTTTGGCGACGAGTAAGGAGTCACCGATGGCTATCAGCATGACAGAAGCGGCTGCTCGACACGTGCGGCGCTCCCTCGAAGGGCGCGGCAAAGGTGAAGGGATTCGTCTGGGTGTTCGCACCACAGGCTGTTCCGGTCTTGCCTACGTGCTGGAGTTTGTCGACGAGGTGGTTGCAGAGGATCAGGTGTTCGAAAGTCACGGCGAAAAAGTGATTATCGACCCGAAAAGCCTGGCCTACCTGGACGGCACCGAGCTCGATTTCGTCAAGGAAGGGTTGAACGAAGGCTTCAAGTTCAACAACCCCAACGTACGCGGTGAATGTGGCTGCGGCGAGAGCTTCAACATCTGAGGCTTGTCGTGGGTACTCCTTGTCATTTCGCTTTATTCGAGCTGCAACCGAGTTTCGATCTGGACCTCGATCAGCTGGCTACGCGCTACCGTGAGTTGGCGCGCAGTGTTCATCCGGACCGCTTTGCCGACGCTTCCGAGCGAGAGCAGCGGTTGGCGCTGGAGAAATCCGCGAGCCTCAACGAGGCCTACCAGACGCTCAAGAGTCCACCCAAGCGCGCGCGTTACCTGCTTGCCTTGAATGGTGGTGAGCTGCCGCTGGAGGTCACGGTGCATGATCCGGAGTTCCTGCTGCAGCAGATGGAGCTGCGTGAAGAGCTCGAGGATTTGCAGGACAGCGCCGACCTCGATGGTGTTGCCGTCTTCAAGCGTCGCCTGAAGGCTGCCCAGGATGAACTGAACCAAAGCTTCGCAGCTTGCTGGAACGATGCCGCGCAACGTGAACGGGCTGAACGCCTGATGCGGCGCATGCAGTTTCTCGACAAGCTCACCTACGAAGTGCGCCAGTTAGAAGAGCGCCTCGACGATTAACCCAGTGCCGCTCCGGTCGCACGCCTGATATACAGATAAGTCCTGATAACGATGGCCCTACTGCAGATCGCCGAACCCGGCCAAAGTCCTCAACCGCACCAGCGTCGCCTGGCTGTGGGGATCGACTTGGGCACTACCAATTCGCTGGTCGCTGCATTGCGCAGTGGTCTTTCCGAGCCACTTGCCGACGCAGAAGGGCGGGTTATCCTGCCGTCTGCCGTGCGCTACCACGCTGATCGCGTCGAGGTTGGCGAATCCGCCAAGCTGGCCGCCGCTACCGACCCCCTGAATACTGTGCTGTCGGTCAAGCGCTTGATGGGGCGTGGTCTGTCCGACGTCAAGCAATTGGGCGACCAGCTGCCGTACCGTTTTGTCGACGGCGAGTCGCACATGCCGTTCATCGAGACGGTCCAGGGCCCGAAAAGCCCGGTCGAAGTCTCCGCCGATATCCTCAAGGTCCTGCGTCAGCGCGCTGAAGCGACCCTGGGTGGCGAACTGGTGGGCGCGGTGATCACCGTTCCGGCCTATTTCGATGACGCTCAACGTCAAGCCACCAAGGATGCGGCCAAACTGGCCGGTCTGAACGTGCTGCGTTTGCTCAATGAGCCGACCGCCGCGGCAGTGGCCTACGGTCTGGACCAGCACGCCGAAGGCCTGGTCGCGATCTACGACCTGGGCGGCGGCACCTTCGATATTTCGATTCTGCGCCTGACTGGCGGAGTGTTCGAAGTCCTGGCTACCGGCGGCGACAGCGCCCTGGGTGGCGATGACTTCGACCACGCGATCGCTGGCTGGATCATCGAAAGCGCTGGTCTCTCCGCAGACCTCGATCCGGGTACGCAACGCAACTTGCTGCAAACCGCCTGCGCGGCCAAGGAAGCCCTGACCAATGCCGTGACCGTCGAGGTGGCCCATGGCAACTGGAAGGCCGAGCTGACCCGCGAAGCCTTCAATGCGCTGATCGAGCCGATGGTCGCTCGCAGCCTGAAAGCCTGCCGCCGTGCGGTGCGTGATTCCGGTATCGAGCTGGAAGACGTGCATGCCGTGGTCATGGTGGGTGGTTCGACTCGCGTTCCTCGCGTTCGCGACGCCGTCGCCGAAGCTTTCGGTCGCCAGCCGCTGACTGAAATCGACCCGGATCAAGTGGTTGCCATCGGTGCTGCGATCCAGGCCGATACCCTGGCTGGTAACAAGCGCGATGGCAGCGAATTGCTGCTACTGGATGTGATTCCGTTGTCCCTGGGGCTGGAAACCATGGGCGGCCTGATGGAGAAGGTGATTCCGCGCAACACCACCATCCCTGTCGCTCGCGCCCAGGACTTCACCACTTACAAAGACGGCCAGTCGGCCATGGCCATCCACGTATTGCAGGGCGAGCGCGAGCTGATCAGCGACTGCCGCTCCCTGGCGCGCTTCGAGTTGCGCGGCATTCCGGCGATGGTGGCAGGTGCTGCGAAGATTCGCGTGACCTTCCAGGTCGATGCCGATGGTCTGCTCAGCGTTTCCGCCCGGGAACTGGGGTCGGGCGTCGAGGCCAGCATTCAGGTCAAGCCGTCCTACGGCCTGACCGACGGCGAAATCGCCAAGATGCTCAAGGATTCGTTCCAGCACGCCAATGACGACAAGGTTGCCCGTGTATTGCGCGAGCAGCAGGTCGACGCCCAGCGCCTGATCGAAGCGGTACAGGCGGCTCTGGAGGCGGATGGCGAGCGTTTGCTCGACGCCGACGAGCGCATGGTCATCGAGCTGCAGATGCAGGAACTGAGCGAACTGATCAAGGGTACCGATGGTTACGCCATCGAGCAGCAGACCAAGCGTCTGTCGCAAGTGACCGATGCCTTTGCCGCCCGCCGCCTGGATTCGACGGTGAAAGCCGCACTGGCGGGGCGCAACCTGAATGAGATTGAGGAATAACGATGCCGCAGGTCATTTTTCTGCCACACGAAAAGTTTTGCCCGGAAGGCATGGTCGTGGAGGCTGAGACGGGTGTTTCCATCCTCGAGCTGGCCCACGCGAACCATATCGAGATGGAAAGTGCCTGTGGTGGCGTCTGCGCCTGCACCACCTGCCACTGCATCATTCGCGAGGGTTTCGACTCGCTGGAAGAGGCTGACGAGCTGGAAGAGGACTACCTTGACAAGGCTTGGGGTCTTGAGCGCGAGTCCCGCCTGGGATGTCAGGCCAAGGTCGGCACCGAAGACCTGACCGTCGAGATTCCGAAGTACTCGCTCAATCACGCAGCCGAAGCACCGCACTGATTCAAGGAATTGTCATGAAACTCAAGTGGACTGATGTGCTGGAGATCGCGATCCAGCTGGCTGAAAGCAAGCCCGACGTGGACCCTATGTCGGTCAACTTCGTCGATCTGCGTAAATGGGTGATGGAATTGCCCGATTTCGACGATATGCCTGAGCATTGTGGCGAGAAGATCCTGGAGGCCATTCAGGCCCACTGGATCGAAGAACGCAACTGAGCCACGCCGCAGGTTAGGCAATACCCGAGAACCCGCGTATAATTCGCGGGTTTAATTTTTCGTAAATTACCGTTTCTGGAGTTACACCATGGCTGTTCAACGTACTTTCTCCATCATCAAGCCTGACGCCGTTGCTAAAAACGTGATCGGCAAGATCGTTTCGCGTTTCGAAGAAGCTGGTCTGAAAGTTGTCGCTTCGAAAATGAAGCAACTGTCCAAAGCTGAAGCTGAAGGCTTCTACGCTGAGCACAGCGCTCGTGGTTTCTTCAACGACCTGGTTGCTTTCATGATCTCCGGTCCGGTTGTCGTTCAGGTTCTGGAAGGCGAAAACGCTATCGCTCTGAACCGTGAGCTGATGGGCGCTACCAACCCTAAAGAAGCTGCAGCCGGCACCATCCGCGCTGACTTCGCTGACTCCATCGACGCCAACGCTGTTCACGGTTCGGACTCCGAAGCCGCTGCCGCTCGCGAAATCGCATACTTCTTCGCAGCTACTGAAGTAACCACTCGCTAAGCATTGGCTTAAGAGTGAAGGTGAATCCATGACTACATCGACTGTAAAAACCAACCTGCTGGGTCTGACTCAGCTGGAAATGGAAAAATTCTTCGACTCAATCGGGGAGAAGCGTTTCCGTGCCGGTCAGGTAATGAAATGGATTCACCACTTTGGTGTCGATGATTTCGATGCCATGACGAACGTCAGCAAGGCCTTGCGCGAAAAGCTCAAGACTGTTGCCGAGGTCCGTGGTCCGGAAGTGGTCAGCGAGGACATCTCCAGCGACGGCACCCGCAAATGGGTGGTGCGCGTGGCGTCCGGCAGCTGCGTCGAGACCGTCTACATTCCCCAGGGCAAACGCGGCACCTTGTGCGTTTCGTCCCAGGCAGGCTGTGCCCTGGATTGCAGTTTCTGCTCCACCGGCAAGCAAGGCTTCAATAGCAACCTCACCGCCGCCGAAGTCATCGGCCAGGTGTGGATTGCCAACAAATCCTTTGGCAGTGTCCCGGCAACCGTCGACCGTGCCATCACCAACGTGGTGATGATGGGCATGGGTGAGCCGCTGCTGAACTTCGACAACGTCGTCGCGGCCATGCATCTGATGATGGACGACCTGGGTTACGGCATTTCCAAGCGCCGTGTGACCCTGTCGACCTCCGGCGTGGTACCGATGATCGATGAGCTCTCCAAGCACATCGACGTCTCCCTGGCGTTGTCCCTGCACGCACCGAATGACGCATTGCGTAACCAATTGGTGCCGATCAACAAGAAGTATCCGCTTAAGATGCTGCTCGAGTCGTGCCAGCGCTACATGTCGAACCTCGGCGAAAAGCGCGTACTGACCATCGAGTACACCTTGCTCAAGGACATCAACGACAAGGTTGAGCACGCCGTGGAAATGATCGAGCTGCTCAAGAACATCCCGTGCAAGATCAACCTGATCCCGTTCAACCCGTTCCCGCATTCCGGGTACGAGCGTCCGAGCAACAACGCGATTCGTCGTTTCCAGGATCAGCTTCATCATGCCGGTTTCAACGTCACCGTCCGCACCACCCGTGGTGAAGACATCGACGCTGCCTGTGGTCAATTGGTAGGGCAGGTGCTGGATCGCACCCGTCGCAGCGAACGTTATATCGCCGTGCGTGAGTTGAACGCCGACAGCGATCTGGCGACGAACGCTACGAACGACAACTAAGAGAGGATCTCTATGTCCCTGCGCTTTGCGCTGCTTTTGCTGTTGGCCAGCCTGTGTGCTGGCTGTGTGCTTTCGGGTGACTACAGCCCGATGAAGACCAGCAAGGGCCGTGATGAAGCGCGTGAGGCATATGTGCAACTCGGTATCGGGTATTTGCAACAAGGTATGACCGAGCGTGCCAAGGTTCCGCTGAAAAAGGCGTTGGAGCTGGATGGCTCCGACCCGGATGCCAATGCGGCGCTGGGGCTGGTCTTCCAGGCCGAGATGGAACCGGAGCTTGCCGACGAGCATTTTCGCAAGGCGCTGTCTTCCCGCCCCTCCGATGCGCGAATCCTCAATAACTACGGCAGTTTTTTGTTCGAGCAGAAACGTTACAAGGAGGCCTACGAGCGCTTTGAACAAGCCGCCGCCGATACCCTGTATCCTGAGCGTTCGCGGGTGTTCGAGAACCTGGGCATGACCGCTGCGATGCTTGGTGAGCGCGATCTGGCCCGGCAGCAACTGGAAAAAGCCTTGCGCCTGAATCGCCAACAACCTCGTGCATTGCTGGAAATGGCTGAGTTGTCTTACGAAGACAGGCATTATGTGCCCGCGCGTGACTATTACGACCGTTTTAGCCAGCTCACCGAACAAAATGCACGTAGTCTATTGCTCGGCGTTCGGCTGGCAAAAGTGTTTGAAGACCGCGACAAGGCCGCAAGTGCAGGCCTGAAACTGAAAAGACTCTATCCCGGTACGCCGGAATATCAGCAATACCTGTCGGAGCAATGATGAAAGCGGCGCATCCTGAAGTTGTAGCAGCGAATCGCGTTAACCCCGGTGAGATTTTGCGCCAGGCCCGCGAAAGCAATGGCTGGTCGCTGGCCGAAGTGGCTCTCAAGCTCAACCTCACCACCACTTCCCTGAGCAATCTGGAAGCCGGCGCTTTCGACAAGCTGCCCGGGCATACTTTTGCCCGTGGTTATATTCGTACCTATGCCAAATTGCTCGGCATGGACCAGGCCGTACTGGTCCAGCAATTCGATCAGTCCACCGGCACCGATTCCCAGGGCAGCAGCGTTCACAGCCTGGGTCGTATCGAAGAACCGGTCCGGGTCTCCCACACCATCCTGCGAATCGTCAGCCTGCTGTTGCTGATCGCGGTGATCGGCGGCGGTTTCGTCTGGTGGCAGGATCAGACCTCGATGCGTGCCAAGGACCTGATCGGCCTGGCTCCGGAACACGTTGTAGTCGAAGGCGCCGACGGTACGACACAGATTCATCCGCTGGACGAGCCGGAAGACCAGGCCGTCGTGGAAGGTCAGACCGAAGGCGGAACCGTCCTCGTGCTGCCACAGGCCGACACTCCGGCTGAAGTGCCGACGGATGCTCAGGCGACTGCGCCGGCCGTCCCTGCAGCGCCGGCAACACCAGCCGCACCCGCTCGCAATCCGGCGCCAGTTGTCGCGGCGCCAGTGACGCCGGCAACGCCAGCGTCGGCGGTACCTGCTGCCCCGGTCGCGGTCGTGACGGCTCCGGTAGCACCGAGCGCGCCTGCTCCTGCGGTAACCGCGCCGGTGGCCGGCCAAGGCCAGGTTCAGGTGCGGTTCACCGCCGATTGCTGGACACAAGTGACCGACGGTAGCGGCAAGGTGCTGTTCAGCGGTCTCAAACGCAAAGGCGACAGCCTGGCAGCCAATGGCAAACCACCGTTTACCGTGCGTCTGGGCTTTGCCCGCGGCGCTCAGGTCAGCTACAACGGCCAGCCGGTTGATGTCGCTCCGTTCACCAGTGGCGAGACTGCTCGCCTGAAGTTGGGTCAATAAGTCATGCACGGCGAATCTCCAATCAAACGTCGCGAATCCCGCAAGATCTGGGTCGGTAACGTGCCTGTTGGCGGCGATGCACCTATCGCTGTGCAGAGCATGACCAACAGCGACACCAACGATGTCGCGGCCACGGTCGCGCAAATCAATCGTCTGGAAGCGGCTGGCGTCGATATCGTGCGGGTCTCCGTACCGGACATGGACGCCGCCGAAGCCTTCGGCAAGATCAAGCAACTGGTCAAGGTGCCCTTGGTTGCCGACATTCACTTCGACTACCGCATCGCTTTGCGCGTAGCCGAGCTGGGTGTCGATTGTCTGCGGATCAACCCGGGCAACATCGGCCGCGAAGACCGTGTGCGCGCCGTGGTCGATGCCGCCCGTGACCGCGGGATCCCGATCCGTATCGGCGTGAACGCCGGTTCCCTGGAAAAAGACCTGCAAAAGAAATACGGCGAGCCGACCCCGGCGGCACTGGTCGAGTCTGCCTTGCGTCACGTCGAGCACCTTGAACGCCTGAACTTCCAGGACTTCAAGGTCAGTGTGAAAGCGTCCGATGTGTTCATGGCCGTCGAAGCGTACCGCCTGCTGGCCAAGGAAATCGTCCAGCCGCTGCACCTGGGCATCACTGAAGCCGGTGGTTTGCGTTCCGGCACGGTGAAATCCGCCGTGGGCCTCGGTATGCTGCTCGCCGAAGGGATTGGCGATACTATCCGCATCTCGCTGGCGGCCGACCCGGTCGAGGAAGTGAAAGTCGGCTACGACATTCTCAAATCCCTGCACCTGCGTTCCCGTGGCATCAACTTCATCGCTTGCCCGAGCTGTTCGCGGCAGAATTTCGATGTGGTCAAGACCATGAACGAGCTGGAAGGGCGCCTCGAAGATCTGCTGGTGCCGCTGGATGTCGCGGTGATCGGTTGCGTGGTCAACGGCCCGGGCGAAGCCAAGGAAGCTCATATCGGCTTGACCGGCGGTACGCCGAACCTGATTTACATCGATGGCAAGCCGTCGCAGAAACTGACGAATGACAATCTGGTGGATGAGCTCGAACGCTTGATCCGCCAGAAAGCGGCCGAAAAGGTCGAAGCTGACGCTGCCGTTATTGCGCGCGGCTGAGCCTGGCTAAAAAGAGCCGAACGAATTAAGGAATTTTTGTGAGCAAGTCTTTGCAAGCCATTCGTGGCATGAACGACATCCTGCCCGAACAGACTCCGCTGTGGCGTCATTTCGAAGGCACCGTTTCGCGTCTGCTGGATAACTACGGTTACAAGCAGATCCGCATGCCGATCGTCGAGTTCACCGAACTGTTCAAGCGTTCGATCGGTGAAGTGACCGACATCGTCGAAAAAGAGATGTACACCTTCGAGGACCGCAACGGCGACTCCCTGACGCTACGCCCTGAAGGCACGGCGGCCTGCGTGCGCGCAGTGCTGGAACACGGCATCACCGGCGGTGGCCAGGTTCAGAAACTCTGGTACATCGGCCCGATGTTCCGCCACGAACGTCCGCAGAAAGGCCGTTATCGCCAGTTCCACCAGATCGGCGTGGAGGTGTTCAATCTCGACGGTCCGGACATCGACGCCGAACTGATCGTGCTGACCTGGCGCCTGTGGGGCGAACTGGGTATTCGCGATGCGGTAAAACTCGAGCTCAACAGCCTGGGTACCAGCGAATCCCGTGGTCGTTATCGCGAAGCACTGGTCGAGTTCCTGTCCCGGCATCTGGACAAGCTGGACGAAGACAGCCAGCGCCGCCTGAAGACCAACCCGTTGCGGGTCCTGGACACCAAGAACTCCGAGACACAGGCGATTCTGGCCGATGCGCCGAAAATGGCCGACTACCTCGACGAAGAGTCCCGCGTGCATTTCGAGGGCCTCAAGGCTCGCCTGGACGCCGCCGGCATTCCTTACGTGATCAACCCGAAGCTGGTTCGCGGGCTCGATTACTACAGCAAGACCGTTTTCGAATGGGTCACCGACAAGCTCGGCGCCCAGGGCACCGTCTGTGCCGGTGGCCGTTACGACGGTCTGGTGGAGCAGATGGGCGGCAAGCCGACCGCCGGCGTTGGTTTTGCCATGGGCATCGAACGCCTGGTGTTGTTGCTGGAAACCCTGGAGCAGATCCCGCAAGAGATCTCCCGTCAGGTCGACGTCTACCTCTGCGCCTTCGGTGAAGCCGCCGAGCTCGCCGGCCTGACGCTGGCAGAGCGCGTTCGTGATCAGTTGCCCAACCTGCGCCTGCAAGTGAATGCCGGCGCCGGCAGTTTCAAAAGCCAGTTCAAGAAGGCCGACAAGAGCGGCGCGCTGTATGCGCTGATCCTTGGTGACGACGAAATGGCCCGGCAAGTGGTAGGTTTCAAACCCCTGCGTGGCCAGGGCGAACAACAAAGCATTGACTGGGATGCGCTTGCAGCACACCTGGCCACCTGCGTCGTGCAGGGTTGAAGCTGTCTAAACAGCCGAATTAGCGATTAAGGAGTATTGGGGTGTCGAGTACCGAAGACGAACATGTGGCGGAATTGAAGGAATGGTGGTCACGCAACGGTAAGCCCCTGGTCACTGGCGGCTTGTTGGCGCTGGTCATCGTGTTCGGCTGGCAGGCGTTCCACAAGTATCAGAGCAATCAGTCGCAAGGCGCCTCGATGCTCTATCAGCAATTGCTCGAGACCACGCTGACGCCTGATGGCAAGCCTGATGCGGCCCGTGTTTCGGAACTGGCCGGCAAGCTCAACAGCGAGTTCGCCGGCAGTGCCTACGCGCAGTACGGCAGCCTGTTCGTGGCCAAGGTGGCGGTCGACAGCGGCAAGCTGGACGACGCGGCCAGCGAGCTCAAAGCCATTGTCGCCAAACCGGCCAACCCGGCGCTGGGCGAAATCGCCCGTCAGCGTCTGGCCCAGGTACTTGGCGCGCAGAACAAGGCCGATGAAGCGCTGAAGCTGCTCGATGGCGATGCCGACAAGGCATTCCTGGCCACTCGCGAAGAGCTCAAGGGCGACCTGCTGGTGCAGTTGGGTCGTACCGATGAGGCGAGCGCGGCGTATCAAAAAGCCAAGGCGGCTCTGTCGGATGAAGCGGCGGTCGGTGGCCTGCAAATCAAGCTGGACGACCTGGCCAAAGGGGATGCGTGACGTGATTCGTTGGAAACATGCAGCATTGCTGGCCCTGGCCTTGTTGGCCGCGGGTTGCAGCAGCAACAGCAAAAAAGAACTGCCTCCGGCCGAACTGGTCGACTTCAAGGAAGAAGTGGTTCTGCACAAGCAGTGGAGTCGTTCGATCGGTGACGGTCAGGGCGAAACCTACAACATGCTGGTTCCGGCCATCGATGGCGATACCATCTATGCCGCCGACGTCACCGGCGTGTTGATGGCGATGGACCGCAACACCGGCGACGTCAAATGGAAGAAAGATCTCGAGCTGCCTGTCTCCGGCGCTGTTGGCGTAGGTTACGGTCTGGTCACCATCGGTACGCTCAAGGGTGAAATCGTTGCCCTGGACGCTATCAACGGTGAAGAGAAGTGGCGCGCTCGCGTGTCCAGCGAAGTGCTGGCTCCGCCAGCCAACAACGGTGACGTTGTGGTGGTTCAGACCCAGGACGATCGCCTGATCGGCCTGGATGCCTCCACCGGTAACCGTCGCTGGATCTATGACAGCACGCCTGCAGTACTGACCCTGCGTGGTACCAGTGCACCGATCGTGACCAACCGCCTCGCGGTGGCTGGCCTGTCGACCGGTAAAGTGGTTGCCGTGGATATCTCCAACGGCGTACCGGTGTGGGAGCAGCGCGTAGCGATCCCGCAAGGTCGTTCGGAGCTGGAGCGTGTGGTCGATATCGACGGTGGCTTGCTGCTGTCGGGCGGGACGCTGTATGTCGCCAGCTATCAGGGGCGCGTTGCCGCTCTGGACCTGCAAAGCGGCCGTCAGCTCTGGCAGCGTGATGCTTCCAGCTACGCCGGTGTCGCCCAGGGTTTGGGCTCCGTTTATGTGAGCCTGTCTTCTGGCACCGTTGAAGGCATCGACGAGCGTTCCACTTCTGCCTTGTGGAGCAACGATTCGCTGGCCCGTCGTCAACTGTCGGCCCCGGAAGTGTTCTCCAGCTACGTTGCAGTCGGTGACCTGGAAGGTTACCTGCACCTGCTGAGTCAGGTGGACGGTCGTTTCGTCGGCCGCGAGCGCATCGACAGCGACGGCCTGCGTGCCCGTCCGCTGGTGGTGGGTGACACGATTTATGTATATGGCAACAGCGGCAAACTGGAAGCCCTGACCATCAAGTAACGACTATGCTTGGGGTTAACCCCCCAGGCGGCCCCGGTTTACCGGGGTTTGCAGCGCTTTCATGCGCTGCCCCGAGCACCAGCCGCTGCCACGCAGCGGCTTTTGTATTTTCTGAAATAACGAAGTGGAGAGCCGCATGGTTCCCGTAATCGCCCTGGTGGGCCGACCAAACGTCGGCAAGTCCACCTTGTTCAACCGCCTGACCAGGACTCGCGACGCCATCGTTGGCGACTTGTCCGGTCTGACCCGTGATCGCCAGTACGGTGAGGCCAAGTGGCAAGGGCGTTCCTACATTCTGATCGACACCGGCGGTATCTCCGGTGACGAACATGGTATGGACGAAAAGATGGCCGAGCAGTCGCTGCTGGCCATCGAAGAAGCGGATGTCGTGCTGTTCCTGGTAGATGCCAAGGCCGGTTTCACCGCCGCCGACCAGATGATCGCCGAGCATTTGCGCAAACGTAACAAGCGTTCCCACGTGGTGGCCAACAAGGTCGACAACATCGACCCGGAAATGGCCCGCGCCGAATTCGCCCCGTTGGGCATGGGCCATGCGATCCCGATCGCCGGTGCCCACGGCCGTGGTATCACCCAGTTGCTGGAAATTGCACTGAGTGACTTCCCGAAAGACGAAGACGAGCTGGAAGAAGGCGAGGAAGAAGACGTCGCCGAAGGCGAGGAAGCCAAGCGCATTCCTGGCCCAAGCGAAAAAGACGGGATCAAGATCGCCATCATCGGCCGTCCGAACGTCGGCAAGTCGACCCTGGTCAACCGCATGCTCGGGGAAGACCGGGTCATCGTCTATGACCAACCCGGCACCACCCGCGACAGTATCTACATCCCGTTCGAGCGAAACGACGAGAAGTACACGCTGATCGACACCGCCGGTGTGCGCAAGCGCGGCAAGATCCACGAAGAAGTCGAAAAGTTCTCCGTGGTCAAAACCCTGCAAGCGATCAAAGACGCCAACGTGGTGATCTTCGTGATGGACGCTCGCGAAGGCGTGGTGGACCACGACCTCAACCTGCTGGGCTTTGCCCTTGAGGCCGGTCGTGCATTGGTCATCGCGATCAACAAGTGGGACGGCATGACGCCGAGCGAGCGCGACTTCGTCAAGATCGAGTTGCAGCGTCGTCTGTTCTTCGTCGAGTTTGCCGACATCCACTTCATCTCGGCCCTGCACGGCACTGGCGTGGGCAACCTCTACGCGTCGGTACAGAACTCGTTCAAGTCCGCGGTCACCCGCTGGCCGACCAGCCGCCTGACCCAGATCCTCGAAGACGCGGTCAGCGAGCACCAGCCGCCGATGGTCAACAGCCGTCGGATCAAGCTGCGCTACGCCCACCTCGGTGGCGCGAACCCGCCGATCATCGTGATCCACGGCAACCAGATCGAGAAGGTGCCGAAGTCCTACGTGCGGTACCTGGAAAACACTTACCGTCGTGTTCTGAAGCTGGTCGGTACGCCGATCCGCATCGAGTTCAAGGGCGGCGAGAACCCGTACGAAGGCAACAAGAACACGCTCACCGACCGTCAGGTCAACAAGAAGCGTCGTTTGATGTCGCACCACAAGAAGGCCGACAAGAAGCGTCGCGACAAGAAGTGATTCCAAGCCCTCACACTATCTTGTGTGGGGGGCTTGTTGTGGCGAGGGAGCTTGTCGGAATGCCGCACCATCCCGTTCGGCTGCGCAGCAGTCGCAAAACCAACCCGTGCGTTCTACTTGAACGATCACGGTTGCAGATTTTGGGACCGCTTCACGGTCCAGCGGGAGCAAGCTTCCTCGCCACGGGTACGGCGGTGATCAATTGAAGAGGGGCGTCTATAAGGCGCCCTTTTTCATGCCTGCCGTTTGGGCTATCCTCGGACTCCCCCGCGCCGCCGTAGAGCCGGGTGTAGAGCAGGGAACCACCGATGATCACCAGCAAGCTGCCGAATGTCGGCATCACTATCTTCACTCAGATGTCTCAGCTCGCGGCTCAGACCGGCGCGCTCAATCTGTCCCAGGGCTTTCCCGATTTCGATGCCCCGCAGGCCCTGTGCGATGCGGTCGGCCGGCATATCGCCAGCGGCCATAACCAGTATTCGCCAATGACCGGTCTGCCGCTGTTGCGTCAGCAGATCGCGGCGAAGATCGCCCGCAGTTATGGCGTGCAGGTGGATGCCGATAGCGAAGTGACGGTCACCCCTGGCGCGACCCAGGCGATTTTCTGTGCCATCCAGGCGGTTATCCACAGCGGTGACGAAGTCATCGTGTTTGACCCGGCGTACGACAGTTACGAACCTTCGGTGGAACTGGCTGGCGGTCGTTGCGTGCATGTGCAGCTGGGCCTCGACGATTTCAGCATCGACTTCCAGAAACTCGCCGAGGCACTGAGCCCGCGCACGCGGATGATCATTCTCAACACCCCGCACAACCCCAGCGGCGCATTGATCAGCCGTGCCGAGCTCGACCAGTTGGCAGCCCTGATCCGCGATCGCGACATCTATGTGATCAGCGACGAAGTCTATGAACACCTGGTGTATGACGGTGTGCCCCACGTCAGCGTGCTGGCCCATGAAGAGCTGTATAAGCGTGCCTTCGTGGTCAGTTCGTTCGGCAAGACTTACCACGTCACCGGCTGGAAAACCGGTTACGTGGTCGCACCACCGGCCCTGACGGCGGAGTTGCGCAAAGTGCACCAGTACGTCAGTTTCTGCGGCGTGACGCCGCTGCAATATGCCCTGGCCGATTACATGGCCGAGCACCCTGAACATGTCGAAGAGCTGCCGGATTTCTATCAGGCCAAGCGCGATTTGTTCTGCGATCTGCTGGCGCCGTCGCGTTTCAGTTTCACCCGGGTGACCGGTACCTATTTCCAGTTGGTCGATTACTCGCAGATCCGTCCGGACCTCAACGATGTGGAGATGGCCCTGTGGATGACCCGCGAGCATGGCGTGGCCAGTATCCCGATCTCGGTGTTCTACCAGACGCCGCCAGAAGGCCAGCGCCTGGTGCGGCTGTGCTTTGCCAAGCGTGAGGAGACCCTGCGGGAAGCCGCGGAAAAACTATGCGTGATCTGAATGCGTTGCCCAATCTGAACGTGGCGCTGATCCAGACGTCCCTGGCCTGGCACGACCGTCAGGCCAATCTGGAGCATTTCGAGCCATTGCTGGAGCAGGCTCGTGGTGCTGACCTGATCATCCTGCCGGAGATGTTCACCACCGGTTTCTCCATGGAGTCCGAGACCCTCGCTGAAGCGGAAAACGGGCCGACCAGCAAATGGCTGCGGGCTCAGGCGGCGCAACTTGATGCAGTGATTACCGGCAGCGTGATCGTTCAGGCGGCCGATGGCAGCCATCGCAATCGCCTGCTGTGGGCACGCCCGGACGGTGAGGTGTTGCACTACGACAAGCGTCACCTGTTCCGCATGGCCGGTGAGCACAACCACTACACCCCCGGCGAGCGCCAGGTGCAGTTCGAGCTCAAGGGCTGGCGAGTGCGACCGCTGATTTGCTATGACCTGCGCTTTCCGGTGTGGAGCCGTGACGCCCAGGACACCGACCTGCTGCTGTACACCGCCAACTGGCCAGGTGCACGGCGCCAGCACTGGAACCGCTTGCTGCCGGCGCGGGCGATCGAGAACCTGTGCTATGTAGCGGCGGTCAATCGCATCGGGACTGATGGCAAAGGCTTTGCCTATACCGGTGACAGCCAGGTGCTGGATTTCCAGGGTGAGACGCTGCTCAGTGCCGGAGAGGCTGACGGGGTGTTCAAGGTGACGTTGGATGCGGCAGAGCTGGCGGCATATCGGCAGCGGTTTCCGGCGAATCTGGATGCCGATACCTTCGAGTTCACCTGAGATTTTTGTTGCCTGATAGACCGCCATCGCGAGCAAGCTCGCTCCCACAGTGGATCGGTGTGAACGCGAACACTGTGGGAGCGAGCTTGCTCGCGATGAGGCCGGGACAAGCAGCACAAAAACAGACAGATCAACAAAAAGGCCCCAAGGTTCACACCCCGGGGCCTTTTGCATTTCAGCGATGGCTTACGCCGCTTTCGCTTCCGGCTGGCTCAGCGAGCGGTTCAGCGCGCTGAACAGGGCCTTGAAGCTGGCGGTGGTGATGTTTTCGTCGATGCCGACGCCATGCACCGCACGCTCACCGTTCACGCGCAGTTCAATGTAGGCCGCGGCCTTGGCATGGGTGCCCGCACCGATGGCGTGTTCGTTGTAGTCCATGATTTCCACCGGTACCGGCAGACCGGCCACTAGCGCTTCCAGGGCACCGTTACCCTTGCCGCGCCAGTGCAGGTTGGTCTCGCCCTGGCCTTGACTGGCCACTTCCACTTCAACGGCGCTGTGGCCGTTTTCCTCCTGCAGGCGATGGCTGACCAACGCGTACGGAGTGTTGGCCTGCAAGTACTCGCTGATCAACAGCGAGTGGATCTGCTTGGCGGTCATTTCCAGGCCGAGGCGGTCGGTTTCACGCTGCACCACCTGGCTGAACTCGATCTGCATGCGACGCGGCAGGCTGATGCCATATTCCTGTTCCAGGAGGTAGGCGATGCCACCCTTGCCCGACTGGCTGTTGACGCGGATGACCGCCTCATAGCTGCGGCCGATGTCGGCCGGGTCGATCGGCAGGTACGGTACTTCCCACAATTCGTCCGGTTTCTGCTGGGCGAAGCCCTTGCGGATCGCATCCTGGTGCGAGCCGGAGAACGCGGTGTGAACCAGGTCGCCGACGTACGGGTGGCGCGGGTGCACCTGGATCTGGTTGCACTCTTCGACGACTTTGCGCACGCCGTCGATGTCGGAGAAGTCCAGCTCAGGGTTCACGCCCTGGGTGTAGAGGTTCAGGGCCACGGTCACCAGGTCGACGTTACCGGTACGCTCGCCGTTGCCGAACAGGCAGCCTTCGACGCGGTCGGCGCCAGCCATCAGGCCCAGTTCGGTGGCAGCCACGCCAGTGCCACGGTCGTTGTGGGTGTGCAGGCTGATGATCACGCTGTCACGACGGTTGATGTGACGGCCGAACCATTCGATCTGGTCGGCATAGATGTTCGGGGTCGCGCATTCCACTGTGGCCGGCAGGTTGAGGATCATCTTGTGCTCGGGCGTCGGGTTCCAGACTTCGATCACCGCGTCGCAGACTTCCTTGGCGAATTCCAGTTCGGTGGCGCTGAAGGTTTCCGGCGAGTATTCGAAGGTCCACTCGGTGTCCGGCTGCTGGGCTGCGTATTTGACGAACAGCTTGGCGGCGTTGACGGCGATGGCCTTGACCCCGTCCTTGTCCTGGTTGAAGACAATGCGGCGGAAGGAAGGGGAGGTCGCGTTGTACAGGTGAACGATGGCTTTTTTCGCGCCGCGCAGGGATTCGAAGGTGCGCTCGATCAGGTCTTCACGGCCCTGGGTCAGCACCTGGATGGTGGTGTCGTCCGGGATGTGGTTGCCTTCGATCAGGGTGCGGACGAAGTCGAAGTCGGTTTGCGACGCGGCCGGGAACGACGCTTCGATTTCCTTCACACCGACTTGCACCAGGGTTTTCCAGAAGCGCAGCTTCTTGACCGCGTCCATCGGTTCGATCAGCGACTGGTTGCCGTCACGCAGGTCCGAGCTGCACCAGATCGGCGCGGCGGTGATGGTTTTCGACGGCCAGGTGCGGTCCGGGATGTCGATGGTCGGGAACGCGCGGTATTTCGAAGACGGGTCTTTGAGCATGCTCATCAGGAAATCCTTGTTGTGTGGGCCGAAAAAAGGCGGCCTGCCGGTGGATCAAAAGTTCTTGGAGTAACGCTTGGGACGAGGCACCACGATTCAGCCTGGCAGTCGTGCGCTGACAAGGCACAGGCTGCGGTGCTGGCGGAGCTGAATGAGGGTGTGAGAGGTTTTCATGCCTTCAACCCTAACCGCGGGGGGGAAGGTTGGCAAGCAGTCGAAAAAAATTGAGAGGAATACTCGTTGATGAGTATTTATCGAGATTTTATTGCTGTGAATGGCAGTGTTTGTTTTGTTGTTTGCGCGAGGTTTGAGTGGTGCGCAATTGATAAAATCAGGATTTCAGGAGAGGTAGGGTGGGGTGGCCTTGGGTTTTTCTGGTGTCTGGAAGGCCGTCTTCGCGGGCAAGCCCGCTCCTACAGTGGTACAGACACCGCGTATCCCTGTAGGAGCGGGCTTGCCCGCGAAGAGGCCATCAGCCTCGGCGAAGATTCAGGGCTGAAACGCACCAATGAAGATGGCCGGATCGACCCGCGCATCGTTCAGGCTGACGTTCCAGTGCATGTGCGGCCCAGTCGCGCGGCCGGTCGCACCGACTTTGCCGACCACGTCACCCCGGGCCAGCGGTTGCCCCATCTTCACGTCGATTTTCGACATGTGGCAAAACATGCTGATAAAGCCCTGGCCATGGTCGACGAACACCGTATTGCCGTTGAAGAAGTAGTTGCCGATCAGGATCACCTTGCCGGCGGCCGGGGTCTTGATCGGCGTGCCGGCCGGCACGGCGAAGTCCAGGCCGGCGTGGGGGTTGCGCTCTTCGCCATTGAAGAAACGACGCACGCCGAATTTGCTCGACAGCGGCCCGTTCACCGGTTTGTCCAGCCGCAGGTTGCTCGGGGTATTGGGGCTGAACGTGCGGTAAGCGCTGATCTGCTCGGCCAGTTCACGCTCGATGCGTTTGAGGTTCTCCGGGTCCGGATTGACCTGCTGGGTGTTCTTCAGGGTGATGCGCTGTTCCGGGTATTTCTTGTTGCCAACCGTAAAGCTCAGATTACGACCGCTGCTGCTGACCGATTGAACTCCTGGCTCGACCGTCAGCGGCAGGCCGACGATGGCCAGCCAGTTGTTCTGCTCCCTGACCACCAGCACCGGTTTGCCTTGATAAGTGGCTTTTGGCGCCTGGACGGACGTACCCAGGTCCACCACCGCCACGCCGCCTGGGACCGGTTTGTTCAGCAGGCGGGTGATGTAACTGTCGGCGTGGGCATTGAACGTCAGGCATAGCAGAAACAGGGCACTGAGAAAACGCGGCATGGATCAATCCAGTAGAGAAAGGGTGACAGGCGTCAGGTGATTGTCTTCGACCCGCACTTGCAGTTCGCCTTCGCCCAACCTGGCTTTCAGACGCTGGCCGGTATGGGTCTGCGCGGCGCTGCGAATCGCGTTGCCGCGTTCGTCCAGCAAAATGCTGTAACCGCGCGCGAGGGTCGCCAGGGGGCTGACCACGTGCAGCGTCTGCATCTGACTCTGCAGTTGCAGGCGGCGGGATTTGAGCCCTTCGCGCATGGCCCGGGGCAAACGTTCGGCGAGGCTGTCGAGACGCTGGCGAAGCATCGCCAGTTGCCGGCCCGGATGTTGTGCGGCCAAGCGGGTTTCCAGGCGGATCAAACGTTCGCGACGGGTGTTGAGGCTGCGCTCGAACGCGCGGCGCATGCGCATGTCCAGGTCATCCAGGCGTTGTGCTTGCTGGCGCAGGCGCTCGCCGGGATGACGAAGGCGCCGGGAAATGCCTTCCAGGCGCAGCCGATCGCGCATCAAGCGGTCACGCATGCGCATCACCAGCCGTCGGTACAGGCTTTCGACCCGGCGCACCAGATCGCCGGAGTCCGGCGCCAGCAGTTCAGCGGCAGCGGAAGGGGTGGGCGCGCGAACGTCGGCCACGAAGTCGCTGATCGATACGTCGGTTTCATGGCCGACGGCGCTGACAATTGGCGTCACGCAAGCGTCCACGGCGCGGGCCACGGCTTCTTCGTTGAAGCACCAGAGGTCCTCCAGCGAACCGCCGCCTCGGGCCAGGATCAGTGCGTCAAAACCCCGGGCATCTGCCAGTTTCAGGGCGCGGACAATCTGCGCGGTGGCTTCGCGGCCCTGCACGGCAGTGGGAATCAGTGTCAGTTGGATCTGCGGTGCGCGCCGGCGGAACACGCTGATGATGTCGCGGATCACCGCCCCGGTGGGCGAACTGATGATGCCGATGCGTTGCGGGTGCGCCGGTAGCGGGACCTTGCGCTCGGCACTGAACAGGCCTTCGGCGCTGAGTTTTTCCTTGAGTGCATCGAAGGCCAGACGCAGGGCGCCATCACCGGCCGGCTCCACGGTATCGAGGATCAGCTGATAATCACCGCGCCCTTCGAACAACGAGACTTTACCGCGCACCTTGACCGCGAGCCCGTCCTTCAGTGCCTGGCGAACCCGCGCCGCGTTCTGTCGGAACAGCGCACAACGCACCTGGGCGCTACTGTCCTTGAGGGTGAAATACACATGGCCGGAAGCCGGGCGGGCGAGGTTGGAGATTTCGCCTTCGACCCAGATATTGCTGAACACGTCTTCGAGCAACACCCGCGCGCGGCCGTTGAGCTGGCTGACAGTCAGGACTTCGCGGTCCAGGCCGAGTCTTGCAAAGGGATCTTTAATCATGGGGCGCAGTTTAAAGGCATTCGGTGGTCAATCTCCATGATCCGGCGAAAATCCATGACGCTATGTTTTTTGTGGGAGAGAGCTTGCTTGCGATAGCGGTCCCGCAGGCGACATCGTCGGTGAATTTTAAGACGTCATCGCGAGCAAGCTCGCTCCCACAGGGTTAAAGTCGTGGCGCAAATTCATGGAAGACAAGGAAATGGACGTGATTGAGTTATTAAACCAATGGCCCTTCGATCCGCTGGACTGGCTGGTGATCGCTACAGGCATCGCCCTGGCCTACATCGTGTTCGGCGTTGCCGGTTTCGGCACCGCGCTGGTGGCGGGGCCGATTCTGATTCTGTTCATGCCGCTGTCGAAGATCGTGCCGCTGCTTGTGCTGCTGGATTTTGTTGCGGCGTTCGGCAACCTGCTGCCCTCGCGGCGCGATGTGGCGAAACCGGAACTGCTGCGCTTGCTGCCGTGCATGGCGGTGGGCTGCACCCTCGGCGTGATATTCCTGCTGAACCTGAAATCCGATCTGTTGCTGCTGATGATGGGGCTGTTTATCAGTGCCTATGCCATTTACAGCCTGTGGATAAAGGTCCGTCCGGCGCAGTTGTCCGCCCTGTGGGCGCTACCGATGGGGACAGTGGGCGGAATGTTTGGCGCGTTGTTTGGCAGCGGCGGCTTTCTCTATGCGATCTATTTGAACAGCCGTTTGCCCAAGGAAGCGGCCCGGGCCACCCAGAGCGCATTGATCAGTTGCAGTACGGTGGTGCGTTTGAGCCTGTTTGCAATCGCCGGTGTGTATGCCGACCTGCCGTTGCTGGTGCTGGCGGTTTGTCTGTTGCCGGCGATGGTGCTGGGGCTGTGGTTCGGTCGACGGCTGACCATGCGCTTGTCCCGCGAGGCGTTCGTGCGCCTGGTGACGTGGCTGGTGCTGGCCAGCGGGATTGCGTTGATCGGGCGTTACTTGAGCACCTGAAGATTCAACCTGTGGCGAGGGAGTTGGTGTCAGAGAGGCATTTTGTGGCGAGGGAGCTTGCTCCCGCTCGGCTGCGCAGCAGACGCTTATTCATCCAGACCGGTTTAACTGACAGAAAAGGCCAGGGCCGCTTCGCAGCCCAGCGGGAGCAAGCTCCCTCGCCACAGGCAAGCCCCTCGCCACAGTTTGTCTGTGTTCCGTCAGTCGTTGTACTGGCTCAACAAACGCTCCAGTCGTGCACTGAGGCGGCGTTTGATTTCGGTCTCGATGTGCGGGGCGAAATCGTCGATCACGTCTTGCATGATCAGTTGCGCAGCGGCGCGCAATTCGCTGTCCAGGTGCAGCAAGTCATCCGGGTTCTTATTGGCGACTGGCGCCGGTGCCGGTTCTACGGCCGGAGCCGCAGGTGTTGCTTCGACGGGCGGTGAAGGCTCGCCCACGGCGTCGAACAGCATGGGAATCTGTTCCTGATCGCCGTCCTCGACCGTGTCGGTCAGCAGGGGCGGTTGCAGGTTGTCATCGCCGAGCAATTGGCGGATCGACTCGAGGTCGTCCAGCAGATGCGCGGACTGTTGCAGCGGTTTTGGAGTGTCCATTGGAAGGCTCAGAGTCGCTGTAATCGGTGATCTTGCAGAGGATAGCCCTGTTCGCGGTAGAAACGGAAACTCTCCCGCGCGGCCGCTCTGATCGTCGGATCCTCCACCACCACTTCCGCCACCCGGGCGAACTTGTTGGCGAAAGCGGGGACCTTCAGGTCGAGATTGACCAGCAAGTCCTGGTGCTGACGGCAGTCATCGCCCAACCCCAGGACAATCAAACCCTCAGGTTCGCTGTCGGCAGGGCCGTGGGGCACGAAGCTTTCGCCCTTGAACGCCCACAGCCGCGCATCGAGATCGTCCCGCTGGGCCGCGTCGCTGCAATGCAGGTAGATACGATGGCCCATGCGCCAGGCTTTCTCGGTGAGCTTGCAGGCAAAGTCCAGGCGTGCCGAAGGATCGGCGCTGGGCAGGATATAAAAGTCGACTTTGGTCATTGCGGTTCCAGAGCGGCAAGCGGCGTCACTGGAAAGTGACGCCGCCGCCCGTCATCGGTTTCAGGCTTTGGCGCGGTCCAGCAGGTACTGGGTCAGCAGGGGAACCGGACGGCCAGTGGCGCCCTTGTCCTTGCCGCCGCTGGTCCAGGCCGTGCCGGCGATGTCCAGGTGCGCCCAGTTCAGGTTCTTGGTGAAACGCGACAGGAAGCAGGCCGCGGTGATGGTGCCGGCTTTCGGGCCGCCAATGTTGGCGATGTCGGCGAACGGGCTGTCCAGCTGTTCCTGGTATTCATCGAACAGCGGCAGTTGCCAGGCGCGGTCGTCGGCAGCCTTGCCGGCGCTCAGCAGTTGGCCGATCAGTTCGTCGTTGTTGCCCAGCAGGCCCGACGTGTGGGAACCCAGGGCGACCACGCAGGCACCGGTCAGGGTGGCGATGTCGATCACCGCTTGCGGCTTGAAGCGCTCGGAGTAGGTCAGGGCGTCGCACAGCACCAGACGGCCTTCGGCGTCGGTGTTGAGGATTTCCACGGTCTGGCCGCTCATGGTGGTGACGATGTCGCCCGGGCGCGAAGCGTTGCCGCTCGGCATGTTCTCGGCACAGGCCAGGATGCACACCAGGTTGATCGGCAGCTTCAGTTCCAGCACGGCACGCAGGGTGCCGAACACGCTGGCGGCGCCGCCCATGTCGTACTTCATTTCATCCATGCCGGCGCCCGGCTTGAGGCTGATACCGCCGGTGTCGAAGGTGATGCCTTTGCCGACCAGCGCGTACGGCTTCTCGGATTTCTTGCCGCCGTTGTATTGCATGACGATCAGGCGCGGTGGCTGGGCGCTGCCCTGGCCGACGGCGTAGAACGAGCCCATGCCCAGGGCCTTGATCTTCTTCTCGTCGAGGACTTCGACTTTCAGGTCCTTGAATTCCTTGCCCAGGTCTTTGGCCTGCTCGCCGAGGAAGGTCGGGTGGCAGATGTTCGGCGGCAGGTTGCCCAGGTTGCGGGTGAAGGCCATGCCGTTGGCGATGGCAGTGGCGTGGGCCACGGCGCGCTGCACTTCAGCCTGAGCCGCCTTGATGGTCAGCAGGGTGATTTTCTTCAGGGCGCGGGGTTCGGCTTTCTGGCTCTTGAACTGGTCGAAGCTGTACTCGCCGTCCACCAGGGTTTCGGCCAGCAGACGGGTCTTGCCGTAGCTGTCGCGACCCTTGACCACGATTTCGTCCAGGGCCAGCACCGCATCGCTGCCGCCCAGGCCTTTGAGGGTATTGAGGACGCCGGCGATGATTTTGCGGAACGGGCGGTCACCCAGTTCGTCGTCCTTGCCAACGCCTACCAGCAGCACGCGCTCGGCCTTGAGGTTCGGCAGGCTGTGCAGCAACAGGCTCTGGCCAACCTTGCCGGCCAGATCGCCGCGCTTGAGCACTGCGCTGATCGCGCCGCCGCTCAGTTCGTCGAGTTGTTTGGCAACCGCACCGAGCTTGCGACCTTCGCCGACGGAGACCACGAGAGTGGCGGTCTTCAACGTTTCGGGGTTGACGCTTTTTACAACCAGTTCCATGTCCGGGTCCCTGAATTGATGGTTATCACGCATGCGCCCGACACCTTAAGTGCGTCGATTGCCTGCATTTAAATAGAAAGCAAAAGAAAGGCGCCAGTATCGACCGGCCACAAAGGCCGCAGTTTGAACCTCGCTACCGGCGGCTGACAACCCTCGGTTGTACGATCTTCACGGTTTTGTGGGCCCCTGCAGGAGCGAGCTTGCTCGCGAAGAACCTGAGACCACCGCGGGGTTTCAGGTTCTTCGCGTTATCGTTGGCGACCATCGCTAGCAAGCTAGCTCCTACACGTCCCCGGGATGTATTGCGCAGTGACAGGTGCACCCAATCACAGGATAATGCGCCATCTTTTTTTCGGCGGCTCTACTTTGCGGGCTGTCCGATATGTTTGCTTGTTTGGCCGCCTTAGCCTGACAACCCTGGAGTGTCTGGTTTGATCGTCTTCCGTTATCTGTCCCGCGAAGTCCTGTTGACCTTGAGCGCCGTCAGCGCTGTGCTGCTGGTCATCATCATGAGCGGGCGCTTCATCAAATACCTCGCCCAGGCGGCCTCGGGCCTGCTGGATCCGGGTTCGCTGTTCCTGATCATGGGGTATCGCCTGCCGGGCTTCCTCCAACTGATCCTGCCGCTGGGGCTGTTTCTCGGGATCCTGTTGTCCTACGGACGCCTGTACCTCGAAAGCGAAATGACCGTGCTCTCGGCCACCGGCATGAGCCAGCAACGGCTGGTTTGCATGACACTGTTTCCGGCCACCCTGGTTGCACTCGTCGTGGCGTGGCTGAGCCTGAGCCTGGCGCCACAGGGGGCCAACCAGTTTCAGCTGCTGCTGAACAAGCAGGATGCCCTGACCGAATTCGATACCCTGGAGCCGGGGCGCTTCCAGGCCCTGCGTGACGGTACCCGGGTCACCTATACCGAACGCATGACGGATGACCGCGTCAATCTGGGCGGTGTGTTCATCTCGCAAAAGAACATCAGCTCCAACAACAAGGATCGCGGAATTTCCGTCCTGGTGGCAGAGAAAGGGCGTCAGGAAATTCGCCCGGACGGCAACCGCTACCTGATCCTGGATAACGGCTATCGCTATGACGGCAATCCGGGGCAGGCCGACTACCGGGCGATCAAGTACGACGAATACGGTGTGTTGCTGCCAAAACCCGACGTCAGCGACGAAGTCACCGACCGCGATGCGATGCCGACCCGTACGTTGGTCGGCAGTGAAGACATCCGTCTGCGCGCCGAATTGCAATGGCGGATGTCACTGCCGTTGCTGGTGTTCATCGTGACCTTGATGGCGGTGCCGCTGTCGCGGGTCAACCCGCGTCAGGGCCGATTCCTCAAATTACTGCCGGCAATTCTTCTTTATATGGCTTACCTGACCATTCTGATCGCCGCTCGCGGTGCTCTCGACAAGGGCAAGATCCCGGCGGTACTGGGCTTGTGGTGGGTGCACGGGATTTTCCTGGCCATTGGCCTGGGCTTGCTTTATTGGGAACCCCTGCGATTGAAGAGGGCGAGTCGCCGCAGCGCGCTGGAGGTGGCCCGTGGTTAAGCTGGATCGCTACATTGGTAGCAGCGTGTTGATGGCGATTCTGGCGGTGCTCGGGATCATTCTGGGTCTGGCGACACTGTTTGCCTTCATCGACGAGATGAGTGAAGTCAGCGATACCTACACCCTGGTCGATGTGCTGGGTTATGTGTTGCTGACCGCTCCGCGCCGGATGTACGAAATGCTGCCGATGGCCGCGCTGATCGGTTGTCTGATCGGTCTGGGCAGCCTGGCCAGCAACAGTGAGCTGACGATCATGCGCGCCGCCGGTGTGTCGACCGGCCGGATCGTCTGGGCGGTCATGAAACCCATGCTGTTATTGATGCTCGCCGGTGTGCTGGTCGGCGAGTACATCGCTCCGCCTACTGAAACCGCCGCGCAGGCCAATCGTTCGCTGGCCCAGGGCAGCGGCGATGCACAAAGCGCCAAGCACGGCTTGTGGCACCGCCAGGGCGATGAGTTCATTCACGTCAACTCGGTGCAGCCCAACGGCATCCTGTACGGCGTGACCCGCTATCGTTTCGACGGCGAACGGCACATGCTGTCGGCGAGCTTCGCCAAGCGTGCCGAGTTCGATACGGATCACTGGCAGCTGACGGACGTCACGACCACGCTGTTCCACGAGCGCAGCACTGAAGTGGTGTCGGCCCCGGTCGAGCGTTGGGGCGTGGCCTTGAGTCCGCAATTGCTGAGCACGGTGGTCATGGTGCCCGAGTCGCTGTCGATCAGCGGTCTGTGGAGTTATATCCACTACCTGGCGGACCAGGGGTTGAACAATAGCCGCTATTGGCTGGCATTTTGGGTCAAGGTGTTGCAGCCGTTGGTGACTGCTGCCCTGGTGTTGATGGCGATTTCCTTCATCTTTGGTCCGCTGCGTTCGGTGACCCTGGGTCAACGGGTGTTCACCGGTGTGCTGGTGGGCTTCACCTTCCGTATCGTTCAGGATCTGCTGGGGCCTTCGAGCCAGGTGTTCGGCTTCCCACCGTTGCTTTCGGTACTGGTGCCGGCAGGTATTTGTACCGTGGCGGGGCTCTGGCTGTTGCGTCGAGCGGGCTGATGGCCGGCATTTTCCAACCGCTTTGACGATAAAAAACGCCCTTGTCGCAAGACCGGGGCGTTTTTGCAGGCACCGTCTGACCTGCGAACGTGACGCTTGCGCCGTGGATCAGGTACAATTCCCGGCTATTTTTCGGCGGGCCATGCCTGCAGCCTTTTTGAGTGTTGATCCGTGAGTGATTTGAGTCATATCCGCAATTTCTCCATCATCGCCCACATTGACCATGGCAAGTCGACGCTGGCCGATCGCTTCATCCAGATGTGTGGCGGCCTGGCCGAGCGCGAAATGGAAGCCCAGGTCCTGGACTCCATGGACCTGGAGCGTGAACGCGGGATCACCATCAAGGCGCATAGCGTCACCCTGTATTACAGGGCTCGCGACGGTATCAACTACCAGTTGAACTTCATTGATACCCCCGGCCACGTTGACTTCACCTATGAGGTGAGCCGTTCGCTGGCAGCCTGTGAGGGCGCGCTGCTGGTGGTCGATGCCGGTCAAGGCGTTGAAGCACAGTCGGTTGCCAACTGCTACACGGCGATCGAACAGGGCCTGGAAGTGATGCCGGTGCTGAACAAGATCGACCTGCCACAGGCCGATCCGGACCGCGTCAAGGAAGAAATCGAAAAAATCATCGGCATCGATGCCACCGACGCGGTCACTTGCTCTGCCAAGACCGGTCTGGGCGTCGATGAAGTGCTCGAGCGCCTGGTGACCACCATTCCAGCGCCGACCGGCAACATCGAAGATCCGCTGCAGGCGTTGATCATCGACTCCTGGTTCGACAACTACCTGGGGGTAGTCTCCCTGGTACGCGTGCGCCACGGCCGCGTGAAGAAGGGCGACAAGATCCTGGTCAAATCCACCGGCAAGATCCACCTGGTGGACAGCGTCGGTGTATTCAACCCGAAACACACCCCTACCGTCGACCTGAAGGCCGGCGAAGTGGGCTTCATCATCGCCAGCATCAAGGACATTCACGGTGCGCCAGTGGGCGATACCCTGACCTTGAGCACCACGCCGGACGTCGACGTGCTGCCGGGGTTCAAGCGTATCCAGCCGCAGGTGTACGCCGGTCTGTTCCCGGTCAGCTCCGACGACTTCGAAGACTTCCGCGAGGCGCTGCAAAAGCTCACCCTCAACGATTCGTCGCTGCAGTACACACCGGAAAGCTCGGACGCCCTGGGCTTCGGCTTCCGTTGCGGCTTCCTCGGCATGCTGCACATGGAAATCATCCAGGAGCGCCTGGAGCGCGAGTACAACCTGGACCTGATCACCACGGCGCCGACGGTAATCTTCGAGCTGTTGCTCAAGACTGGCGAGACGATCTACGTCGATAACCCGTCCAAGCTGCCGGACCTGTCTTCCATCGAAGATATGCGTGAGCCGATCGTGCGGGCCAATATTCTTGTGCCGCAGGAACACCTGGGCAACGTCATTACCCTGTGCATCGAAAAACGCGGTGTGCAGGTCGACATGCTGTTCCTCGGCTCCCAGGTACAAGTGACCTACGACCTGCCGATGAACGAAGTGGTACTGGACTTCTTCGATCGTCTGAAATCCACCAGTCGCGGCTATGCTTCTCTGGACTACCATTTCGATCGTTACCAATCGGCCAGCCTGGTGAAACTGGACGTGCTGATCAACGGCGACAAGGTCGACGCCCTGGCGCTGATCGTGCACCGTGACAACTCGCATTACAAAGGTCGCCAGTTGACCGAGAAGATGAAGGAACTGATTCCGCGGCAGATGTTCGACGTGGCAATCCAGGCCGCCATTGGCGGGCAGATTGTGGCGCGGACAACCGTCAAGGCGCTCAGAAAGAACGTATTGGCCAAATGCTACGGTGGTGACGTCAGCCGTAAGAAGAAGCTGCTGGAAAAGCAAAAGGCCGGTAAGAAACGCATGAAGCAAGTCGGCAACGTGGAAATTCCACAGGAAGCCTTCCTTGCAGTGCTCAGGTTGGATAGTTAGGTCCTATGTCACTAAATTTCCCGCTGTTGCTGGTCATCGCTGTATTCGTCTGCGGTCTTTTGGCGTTGCTCGATCTGTTGTTCCTGGCGCCACGGCGCCGGTCTGCCATCAATGCCTATCAGGGCAGTGTGAGCCAGCTTGATGGGGCAGTGGTCGAGAAACTGAGCAAGGAGCCGCTGCTGGTTGAATACGGCAAGTCGTTCTTCCCGGTGTTGTTCATCGTGCTGGTGCTGCGTTCGTTCCTGGTGGAACCGTTCCAGATTCCTTCGGGCTCGATGAAGCCAACCCTGGATGTCGGCGACTTCATTCTGGTGAGCAAGTTTTCCTACGGGATCCGCTTGCCGGTGATCGACAAGAAAATCATCGAAGTCGGTGATCCACAGCGCGGCGATGTGATGGTGTTCCGTTACCCGAGCGATCCGAACGTCAACTACATCAAGCGTGTGGTCGGCCTGCCGGGTGACACGGTTCGTTATACCGCCGACAAGCGCCTGTTCGTCAACGGTCAATCGATTGCCGAACAACTGGTCGGCTCCGAGCCGGGCACGCTGGGCAGCGCCGAGCTCTACAAGGAAAAACTCGGTGCGGCCGAGCATATGATCCGCAAGGAAATGAGCCGCTACCGCGCCATGCCGGACCATTCGTGGACCGTGCCCGCCGGGCACTACTTCATGATGGGCGACAACCGCGACAACTCGAACGACAGTCGCTACTGGGATGATCCAAACATTCCCAAGGATGTACTGGGCATGGTTCCCGACAAGAATATCGTCGGCAAGGCCTTCGCGGTCTGGATGAGCTGGCCGGAACCCAAACTCAGTCACCTGCCGAATTTCTCGCGGGTTGGCCTGATCAAGTAATCAAACACGGCGCTGTTGAACACAGCGCCGAATGCATTTCTGGAACCGGCACAATGGGCGCCAGAGGCATGAAAACAATGATATTCAGGACGTTATTTTTGAACACAGCGTTAATTGTCCCAAGCCTGCGCCGCCTCACGGCGATGGCGCTGGAATCCAGCCACGAACTCAGCGTGGGTAAACCGTGAGCGTCTCCTTAAGCCGTCTAGAGCGTCAGCTCGGCTACACCTTCAAGGACCAGGAACTGATGGTCCTGGCCCTGACTCACCGCAGTTTTGCCGGGCGTAACAACGAACGCCTGGAATTCCTCGGTGACGCCATTCTCAACTTCGTTGCCGGCGAGGCGTTGTTCGAGCGTTTCCCGCTGGCCCGCGAAGGCCAATTGTCGCGTTTGCGTGCGCGGCTGGTGAAAGGCGAGACCCTGGCCGTGTTGGCCCGTGGTTTCGATCTGGGCGAATACCTGCGCCTGGGTTCGGGCGAGCTGAAAAGCGGTGGTTTCCGTCGCGAGTCGATTCTGGCCGATGCCCTCGAAGCGCTGATCGGTGCGATCTACCTCGATGCCGGCATGGAGAAGGCCCGGGAGCGCGTGCTTGCCTGGCTGGCCGGAGAGTTCGAAGGCCTGACGCTGGTCGACACCAACAAAGATCCAAAGACCCGCCTGCAAGAGTTCCTGCAGTCCCGTGGTTGTGAGCTGCCGCGTTACGAAGTGGTGGATATCCAGGGTGAGCCGCATTGCCGGACGTTCTTCGTCGAATGCGAAATCATCTTACTGAATGAAAAAAGCCGAGGTCAGGGTGTGAGCCGTCGTATTGCCGAACAGGTAGCGGCCGCCGCAGCACTGATTGCCCTGGGTGTGGAGAATGGCAATGACTGATACAAACGCAACTCGCTGTGGCTATGTTGCCATCGTCGGCCGTCCGAACGTGGGCAAGTCCACGCTGCTGAACCACATCCTGGGTCAGAAGCTGGCGATCACCTCGCGCAAGCCGCAAACCACCCGTCACAACATGCTCGGTATCAAGACCGAGGGCGACGTGCAGGCGATCTACGTTGACACCCCTGGCATGCACAAGGGCGGCGAAAAGGCTCTGAACCGCTACATGAACAAGACCGCTTCGGCGGCGTTGAAAGACGTCGACGTGGTGATCTTCGTGGTTGACCGCACCAAGTGGACCGAAGAGGACCAGATGGTTCTCGAGCGCGTCCAGTACGTGACCGGCCCACTGATCGTGGCGCTGAACAAGACCGATCGCATCGAAGACAAAGCCGAACTGATGCCGCACCTGAGCTGGTTGCAGGAACAGTTGCCGAATGCGCAGATCATCCCGATTTCCGCGCAACACGGGCATAACCTCGAGGCGCTGGAACGAGTGATTGCCGGGCACCTGCCGGAAAACGATCATTTCTTCCCGGAAGACCAGATCACCGACCGCAGCAGCCGTTTCCTCGCCGCGGAGCTTGTGCGCGAGAAAATCATGCGCCAGATGGGCGCCGAGCTGCCGTACCAGATCACCGTTGAAATCGAAGAATTCAAGCAGCAGGGCAAGACCCTGCACATCCATGCCTTGATCCTCGTCGAGCGCGATGGCCAGAAGAAAATCATCATTGGCGACAAGGGCGAGCGCATCAAGCGCATCGGCACCGAAGCGCGCAAGGACATGGAGTTGCTGTTCGATTCCAAGATCATGCTCAACCTGTGGGTCAAGGTTAAGGGCGGCTGGTCCGATGACGAGCGTGCGTTGCGTTCGTTGGGTTATGGCGACTTGTAATACGTTTTCCGGATCAACAATGATCCCCTGTGGGAGCGAGCTTGCTCGCGATAGCGGTCTGTCAGTCAGCATCAATGTTGAATGTCAGGCCCTCATCGCGAGCAAGCTCGCTCCCACAATGGTTTTGGGTTGTATGTAAAACGGCATTCCTTCATTGAGCACTGCGATTTCCATGTCCCAACCCATCGCCCAACCCGCCTACGTCCTGCATTCGCGCGCCTACCGTGAAAACAGTGCGCTGGTGGACTTCCTCACGCCACAAGGGCGGCTGCGGGCGGTGTTGCGCAGTGCGCGGGGCAAGGCGGGGACGCTGGCGCGGCCATTCGTGCCGCTGGAAGTCGAGTTCCGGGGCAGGGGCGAGCTGAAGAACGTCGGGCGCATGGAAAGTGCCGGTGTATCCACCTGGCTCAATGGCGAGGCGCTGTTCAGCGGTCTTTACCTCAATGAACTGCTGATTCGCCTGCTGCCCGCCGAAGACCCGCACCCCGCCGTGTTCGATCATTATGCCGCCACTTTGCTCGCCTTGGCCGAGGGCCGCGCGCTGGAGCCGTTGCTGCGTTCCTTTGAATGGCGCCTGCTCGATGACCTCGGATACGGATTCTCACTGACCACGGATATCCACGGTGATGCCATCGCCCCCGACGGCCTCTATCGTTTGCAAGTGGATGCGGGGCTTGAGCGTGTCTACCTGTTGCAACCCGGTCTGTTCAATGGCACTGAACTGCTGGCCATGGCCGATGCCGACTGGAGCGCGCCGGGTGCCTTGTCGGCAGCCAAGCGCTTGATGCGTCAGGCGCTGGCCGTTCACTTGGGCGGTCGACCGCTGGTTTCCCGAGAGTTGTTTCGAAAGCCGTAAATTCCTTGTGTATGCTGTGCACCGAACTTTCTCTTCTTCTGGAGCGCTTCTGTGACCACCAGCACCCGTATTCTTCTTGGCGTGAACATCGACCACGTTGCCACCCTGCGTCAGGCCCGGGGCACCCGTTACCCGGACCCGGTCAAGGCGGCACTGGACGCGGAAGAGGCGGGCGCCGACGGCATCACCGTGCACCTGCGCGAAGACCGTCGGCACATTCAGGAGCGCGACGTTCTGCTGCTCAAGGACGTGCTGCAAACCCGCATGAACTTCGAAATGGGCGTCACCGAAGAAATGATGCAGTTCGCCGAACGCATCCGCCCGGCGCACATTTGCCTGGTACCGGAAACCCGTCAGGAACTGACCACCGAAGGTGGCCTGGACGTGGCAGGTCAGGAAGCGCGGATCAAGGCGGCGGTCGAGCGCCTGTCGAGGCTCGGCTGCGAGGTGTCGCTGTTCATCGACGCCGATGAGCGGCAGATCGAAGCCTCCCGCCGTGTCGGCGCGCCAGCCATCGAACTGCACACCGGGCGATATGCCGATGCCGAGACGCCGACCGAAGTCGCCGAAGAACTCAAGCGTGTGGCCGATGGCGTGGCGTTCGGTCTGGCCCAGGGCCTGATCGTCAATGCCGGCCATGGCCTGCACTATCACAACGTTGAAGCCGTGGCGGCGATCAGGGGTATCAACGAGCTGAACATCGGCCATGCGTTGGTGGCCCATGCGCTGTTCGTTGGCTTCAAGTCGGCGGTATCGGAGATGAAGGCGCTGATTCTGGCGGCTGCGCTCAAAGGCTGACATCGGCGGCGCGGCTTTCGCTGGCAAGCCAGCTCCTACAGTTCGGCATAGTCCTGTAGGAGCTGGCTTGCCAGCGAAGGCAATCTTGAAGTCCCCCCGAAATCAGAGGGGCGCTGGCTCTTGCGCCGGCTTGCTCTTGTCGATCCCCGGCACAAGCAGTTTGCCCTCGGCGACCTGATCGCCTTCAAGCTGCGGCTGCGTGACCCAGGTCAGGATGTCGTAGTAGCGACGGATGTTCGCCACAAAATGCACCGGTTCGCCACCACGGGCGTAGCCGTAACGGGTTTTGCTGTACCACTTCTTTTCCGACAGGCGCGGCAGGATTTTCTTCACGTCCAGCCATTTGTCCGGGTTCAACCCTTCCTTGGCCGCCAGTTTGCGTGCGTCATCGAGGTGGCCGCTGCCGATGTTGTAGGCCGCCAGAGCAAACCAGGTACGGTCCGGTTCCTGAATCGAGTCGTCGAGCTGGTCTTTCATGTAGGCCAGGTACTTGGCGCCGCCCATGATGCTCTGTTTGGGGTCCAGTCGGTTGGACACACCCATGGCTTGCGCGGTGTTCTGGGTCAGCATCATCAGGCCGCGCACGCCGGTCTTGGACGTGACGGCCGGTTGCCACAACGACTCCTGGTATCCGATGGCCGCCAGCAGGCGCCAGTCGACTTTCTCTTTCTTGGCCGACGATTTGAAGTGCTGTTCGTACTTGGGCAGGCGTTGCTGCAAGTGTTGGGCAAACGTGGTGGCGCCCATGTAGCCGAGAACATCGACATGCCCGTAGTAACGATCCTTGAGGCGTTGCAGGGTGCCGTTTTTCTTGACCTCGTCGAGGTACTCGTTGATTTCGTTGAGCAGGCTGTTGTCATCGCCCGGCGCGACGGCCCAGCTCTGGTTGCTGGCGTCACCGAGGTCGAAGGCGACCCGGATGTTGGTGAAGTACACCTGGTTCATCGCCACTTCGTTGGAGTCGACCAGCGTCAGGTCGATCTGGCCTTCGTCGACCATGCGCAGGAGATCGACGACCTCGACTGCGTCAGACTCTTCGTATTCGATGCCGGGAAACTTCTGTTTCAGCTGTGCCAGTTGTTCGGCGTGGGTGCTGCCCTTGAGCACCATGATCTTCTTGCCCACCAGATCCTTCGCATCGGTTGGTCGAGACTGGCCGTTGCGGTAGATGATCTGCGGGGTGACTTCCAGATAGGAGTGCGAGAAGCGCACCTGCTTTCTGCGTTCTTCGCTGCTGACCAGGCCGGCAGCCGCCAGCACCGGGCCGTCGGGCTTGCCGACCTGATTGAACAGGTCGTCCAGGTTGTCGGCGGTCTCGATCTTGAGCTCGACCCCCAGATTGTCGGCAAAGCGCTTCACCAGCTCGTATTCGAAGCCGGTTTCACCGTTGCGATCCTGAAAGTAGGTGGCGGGGCTGTTTCGGGTAACCACCCGCAGCACACCATCCTCCTTTACGCGCTCGAGCGTGTTGGGTTTATCAACACAGCCACCGAGCATCAGGAAGAGTCCGGTTGCGATCAGCCATTTGGCGTACCGCGGACGCAAAGCCGTTGGGAAAAACATCTGCGCAGTATACGCAAAGGACCGCGGGCGCCATATCTCGACAGCGAGGGGCTTGTCTGCTAGAGATTACAAAAACGGCCCAAACCCCGCAGAAATGGGCCTTGTCTGCATTTTTTCACCGTAAAAATAAGCTGTCGTTACACGTCTGGTTAACCTGACTTTCGAGGCAGAAACACAGATCGACGTCCGGGTGCAACCGTGCGTAGCGTTTCGGGTGCTGTCGCGGGCTGTTTAGGCTAGAATGCACGGCCTCAAAGCACACCCCTTCCCGAGGCTGTCCCGAAGATGTTGATCCTGCGCGGCGCTCCTGCCCTTTCTGCCTTTCGCCACAGCAAGCTCCTTGAGCAACTGAGCCAGAAGGTTCCGGCTGTCAGTGGCCTGTATGCTGAATTCGCTCACTTCGCCGAAGTTACCGGCGTCCTGACCGGCGACGAACAGCAGGTGCTTGCGCGCCTTCTGAAGTACGGTCCAAGCGTTCCTGTACAAGAACCGACCGGTCGTCTGTTTCTGGTGCTGCCGCGTTTCGGCACCATCTCGCCGTGGTCGAGCAAGGCCAGCGACATCGCCCGCAACTGTGGCCTGGCGAAAATCCAGCGCCTGGAGCGCGGCATTGCGTTCTACGTGGCCGGCCAGTTCAGCGACGCTGAAGCCCGGTTGATCGCCGACGGTCTGCACGACCGCATGACCCAGATCGTCCTGGGCAACCTCGAACAGGCCGCCGGCCTGTTCAGCCACGCCGAACCGAAACCCCTGACCGCCATCGACGTGCTGGGTGGCGGCCGCGCCGCACTGGAAAAAGCCAACACCGAGCTGGGCCTGGCCCTGGCCGAAGACGAGATCGATTATCTGGTCAACGCCTTCGTGGGCCTTGCGCGCAACCCGCATGACATCGAACTGATGATGTTTGCCCAGGCAAACTCCGAGCACTGCCGTCACAAGATTTTCAACGCCAGTTGGGACATCGACGGCCAGAGCCAGGAAAAAAGCCTGTTCGGCATGATCAAGAACACCTATCAGATGCACAGCGAAGGTGTCCTGTCGGCTTATAAGGACAACGCTTCGGTGATCGTCGGCTCCGTGGCCGGGCGTTTCTTCCCGGACCCTGAAACCCGCCAGTACGGTGCGGTGCAGGAACCGGTGCACATCCTGATGAAGGTTGAAACCCACAACCACCCGACCGCGATTGCCCCGTTCCCGGGCGCATCCACCGGTTCCGGTGGCGAAATCCGCGACGAAGGCGCGACCGGTCGCGGTGCCAAGCCGAAAGCCGGCCTGACCGGTTTCACCGTGTCCAACCTGCAGATCCCGGGCTTTGAACAGCCGTGGGAAGTGCCGTACGGCAAGCCCGAGCGCATCGTTACCGCGCTGGACATCATGATCGAAGGCCCATTGGGCGGCGCTGCGTTCAACAACGAATTCGGCCGTCCGGCCCTGACCGGCTACTTCCGTACCTTCGAACAGTCGATCACCACCCCGCACGGCGACGAAGTCCGCGGTTACCACAAGCCGATCATGCTGGCTGGCGGCATGGGCAACATCCGTGAAGAACACGTCAAGAAAGGCGAGATTCTGGTCGGCTCCAAGCTGATCGTGCTCGGCGGCCCGGCGATGCTGATCGGCCTGGGCGGCGGCGCGGCTTCCTCCATGGCCACCGGCACCAGCTCGGCAGACCTGGACTTCGCTTCGGTACAGCGCGAAAACCCGGAAATGGAACGCCGTTGCCAGGAAGTCATCGACCGTTGCTGGCAACTGGGCGACAAGAACCCGATCAGCTTCATCCACGACGTGGGTGCGGGCGGTCTGTCCAACGCCTTCCCGGAACTGGTCAACGACGGCGACCGTGGTGGCCGTTTCGAACTGCGCAACATTCCAAACGACGAGCCGGGCATGGCCCCGCACGAAATCTGGTCCAACGAATCCCAGGAACGTTACGTCCTGGCGGTCGGCCCGGCTGACTTCGAGCGCTTCAAGGCGATCTGCGAACGCGAGCGTTGCCCGTTCGCAGTGGTCGGCGAAGCCACTGCCGAACCACAGCTGACCGTCACCGACAGCCACTTCGGCAACAGCCCGGTGGACATGCCGCTCGAAGTGCTGCTGGGCAAGGCTCCGCGCATGCACCGTTCGGTGGTTCGTGAAGCCGAACTGGGCGATGACTTCGATCCGTCGACCCTGAACATTGCCGACTGTGTCGAGCGCGTTCTGCACCACCCGGCCGTGGCCAGCAAAAGCTTCCTGATCACCATCGGCGACCGCACCATCACCGGCCTCGTGGCCCGTGACCAGATGGTCGGCCCGTGGCAGGTTCCGGTGGCCGACGTTGCCGTCACCGCCACCAGCTTCGACGTCTACACCGGTGAAGCCATGGCCATGGGCGAGCGTACTCCGCTGGCACTGCTGGACGCTCCGGCGTCGGGCCGCATGGCCATCGGCGAAACCCTGACCAATATCGCCGCCTCGCGCATCGGCAAGATCTCCGACATCAAACTGTCGGCGAACTGGATGTCCGCCGCCGGTCACCCGGGTGAAGATGCACGCCTGTACGACACCGTGAAAGCGGTCGGCATGGAACTGTGCCCTGAGCTGGGCATCACCATTCCGGTGGGCAAGGACTCGATGTCCATGGCCACGCGCTGGAACGATGAAGGCGTGGACAAGTCCGTCACTTCGCCGATGTCCCTGATCGTGACCGGTTTCGCGCCAGTGACTGACATCCGTCAGACCCTGACCCCGCAACTGCGCATGGACAAGGGCACCACCGACCTGATCCTGATCGACCTGGGCCATGGCCAGAACCGCATGGGCGCCTCGATCCTGGCACAGGTTCACGGCAAGCTCGGCAAGCAGGCGCCGGACGTCGATGACGCCGAAGACCTCAAAGCCTTCTTCGCCGTGATCCAGGGCCTCAACGCCGATGGTCACCTGCTGGCTTACCACGACCGTTCCGACGGTGGTCTGCTGACCTCCGTTGTGGAAATGGCCTTCGCCGGTCACTGCGGCCTGAGCCTGAACCTCGACAGCGTTGCCCACAGCGCCGACGAAATCGCCGCGATCCTGTTCAACGAAGAACTGGGTGCGGTGATCCAGGTTCGCCAGGACGCCACCCCGGACATCCTCGCGCAATTCAGCGCTGCCGGCCTGGGCGACTGTGTGTCGGTGATCGGTCAGCCAATCAACAATGGCCAGATCAGCATCACCTTCAACGGTGACACCGTGTTCGAAGGCCAGCGTCGTCTGCTGCAACGCCAGTGGGCCGAGACCAGCTACCAGATCCAGCGTCTGCGCGATAACGCCGACTGCGCCGAGCAAGAGTTCGACGTGCTGCTGGAAGAAGACAACCCGGGCCTGAGCGTCAAGCTGAGCTACGACATCAATCAGGACATCGCCGCGCCTTACATCAAGAAAGGCATCCGCCCACAGGTTGCCGTACTGCGCGAGCAGGGCGTCAACGGTCAGGTGGAAATGGCGGCGGCGTTCGACCGCGCCGGTTTCAACGCGATCGACGTGCACATGAGCGACATTCTGGCCGGCCGTGTCGACCTGAACGAGTTCAAGGGCATGGTCGCTTGCGGCGGCTTCTCTTACGGCGACGTGCTGGGTGCCGGTGAAGGCTGGGCGAAATCGGCGTTGTTCAACAGCCGTGCCCGCGATGCGTTCCAGGGTTTCTTCGAGCGCAACGACAGCTTCACCCTAGGTGTGTGCAACGGTTGCCAGATGATGTCCAACCTGCACGAGTTGATCCCGGGCAGCGAGTTCTGGCCGCACTTCGTGCGTAACCGTTCCGAGCAGTTCGAAGCCCGCGTTGCGATGGTGCAGATCCAGGAGTCGAACTCGATCTTCCTGCAGGGCATGGCAGGTTCGCGCATGCCGATCGCTATCGCCCACGGCGAAGGTCATGCTGAATTCGCCAGCGAAGAAGCATTGCTTGAAGCCGATCTGTCGGGTTGTGTGGCGATGCGTTTCGTCGACAACCACGGCAAGGTCACCGAAAGCTACCCGGCCAACCCGAACGGCTCGCCGCGCGGGATCACTGGCCTGACCAGCCGCGACGGTCGCGTGACCATCATGATGCCGCACCCGGAGCGTGTATTCCGCGCCGTGCAGAACTCGTGGCGCTCGGATGACTGGAACGAAGATGCACCGCTGATGCGCATGTTCCGTAATGCTCGCGTCTGGGTGAACTAAGTACTGTGTACAAGCTCAGCTTCTTCGTTCCCGACAGTCATGTCGAAGCGGTCAAAAGCGCCGTATTCGCCGCCGGTGGCGGACGGATCGGTGCTTACGATCACTGTGCATGGCAGGTATTGGGCCTGGGTCAGTTTCGTCCACTGGACGGCAGCCAGCCGTTCATTGGGCAAGCGGGGCAGGTCGAACAGGTCGAGGAATGGAAAGTCGAGCTGGTAGTGGCCGATGAGTCGATTCGCGCGGTGGTGACGGCTCTGAAACAGAGCCATCCCTATGAGACGCCGGCTTATGAAGTGTGGCGGCTGGAGGATTTCTGATCTTCCTGCCCTGGAAACGAAAAGCCCGCTGAAAGCGATTTCAGCGGGCTTTTTATTGGGCGTGATAGTGGGTGACTGGGGCTGATTACGGCGCTGGCGTCAGGCCAATATCTGCCTTGAGTGCTCCGATCAGCATGTCCTGGTACTTGAATCGTTGTGCCGTCATGTCCCAGCGGTCGATAAAGAACAATCCGTTATCGTCCACCTGAATCGGTGTGGAAACAATTTCACCGCTGCGGGAGCGGTGCAGCAGGTTGGTCTCGGCAGCCGAGGGGCGTTCGATCAGGAAGTGCCTCGTCTGGCGCAGTCGTGACCTGTCGACAGGTGCAAAGGGCTCGGGAACTCGTTGCCGGGCGTTGCTGACTTCCAGTTTGAAGTCACTGCGTATTGCCCTCCAGCCAGGCCCCGTGAGATCGGTTTCCCAGTACCCGAGGTGAATGCCTCTGGACAGTGACGGCGCGCAATCCCTGACATGCAGGCTAACCGTGCCCAGGATTTCGGCCAGTCCCGATACGCCTTGGTAGTTATTGGTGTGGGCGCTGCCGATGAAGGCAATCCACTTATGGGGCCCGTGTGCCGCCTGGTCGGCCAGAATGACCCGGGAAGCGAAGTAGTTGAACATCTGGTTGCGGGCCTTTTCCGGATCAGGCAAGCCCTTGAGGTGATAACTGGCGGTACAGTCCAGTGCCCTGATGCGGATGCCATATTTGTTGGCTGCCTGGATGACTTCCGAATAGTTGTCAGAGCCAGTGTAGAGCAGCATATGTCCCCGATCCTGGGCTTTCAGGTAGGCCTTGAGTTTGTCGGAAAACCGCTGGGTCTGATGGAATGCCTCCAGTTCAGCCTGGTGCAGGTCGGTGAGCAGGTGTTCGACGTAGAGCGTCTTGTAGCCCTGCTGCTTCAACTGCTTCATGTGTTTTTTCAGAAATGCCTTGCTCGACTCTGCCGAGTGAGCCTCGCCGATCACCAACCCCGGCAGGCGGCTTTCGCTGATTTGTTTCAGGAACGACTCGGGCGTGGTGCTGCTGCTGATCGTTGGCAAGGCTGGCCTGGCAGGTGGAACATAATCGGCAAAGAAGCTCTCAGCCTTGGTATTCAAGTCTTTGCGTAGTTTGATGAATTCAGAGAACGCTTCAGCTCGCGTTCGCTGGTGCGGTGGGTAGCGAGTATCCAGGCCGTGCGGTTGGTCGCTCATGCGGGCGATCTCATTTCTTAGCGACGGTGCAATATCGAAGTCGTTGAAATGGCCAGTGCTGACGACGGATGTAGCGGCAGCCGCCGAGATGGGTTGGGGGGGCTTGTACGGTGTTTGCAGGGTCATGTGGTAGTCGCCTTTGGCGAGTCCGTCACCTGGTATCTTGCCGAGGGTGTCTGACCAGATGCCCACCGATTGATTCAAGCCGACGTCTTCGACGCGCAGCGCAACCGCATTGGTCAAGTCAGCCAGGCCGGGTGTCCCGTTGTATGTGGTCATGCGTGAGCGATCGACCAGGGCGATCCAGCGTTCGTGCGGTGCATCGGCCATGTCGGCTTCAATGACTTTATGCGAGTAGTAGTTTCTCAGGCTGTTGGGCTGGGGCGTGGTCGGCGAGCTATCGCCCATGAGCAGGACATCGTCCAGTCGATAGGAGGTCGAGGCGTCCAGCGCCTTGATTTGCACGCCTTTTTCCCGGGCCTTGCGTACGAGGGCCAAGTAAGAGTACTCGGCGTCTTGTGCGATGCCGAAGGACTGGTCTATGGCCTTCAAATGTTTTTTGATGTGCCGCCATGATTTCCCTTGGTTGAGCTTTTCAAGCTTGAGCTTGAAAACATCCCCCGGCAGGAACTCCACATACAGGCGCTTGAAACCTTGTTCGACCAGGGCAGCCATGTTGGCAATCAGTGCCTGTTTGCTGGCGATGGAGCCTGGCACGGCACCGATGACCAGGTTCCTGTTGCCGGCAAAGGCGTCGTTGACGACCAGTCGGGCCAGCGGGGTGCTGGCCTCTACGACAGGCACGCTGGCGCGAGCGGGCAGCGTGTCGAGGAAGAGGAAGAAGTTGTCTGCGTCCCTGGTCAGGCGTTCGACCTGCTGCAGGTAAACCGTGCGTAACGAACTCAGTTCATCGGCGGCATTGCCCAGCACGGTGCCGACCAGACCTTGGTCAGTATTGGCTGCCTGGTTGATCATGAGCGTGCGCATCTGCGGGTCCATGACAGGCTCAAGCCTGCTCCAGTACTTCTGTGGCATCCCATAGTCTCTTGACGGTCCGGGGGTTTCAGGCACTGTTTCGTATTTCGGCGCGCCGCCGGAAACGCCGGTGCGGGTCCAGAAGCCCTCTGCGTTCGGTGCGGCCAGGCGCGTGGTCGATACCCATTTACCGCTGACCGGGTCATGGCGATATAGCAAGTAGCGACCGATCGCATCCGGGGTCTTCGGCGCCCAGAGCACCTCGCCGTTGAACCACACCGGCTGTATGTCTGCAGCTGCCGGGGGGGCGGTTTCCAGCTGGCTGATCAGCTTCATCGCCCGGCCTTGCTCGGTGCTGGCAACTGCCAGGCGCCCGGAATTGCCGATGGGTTTGAACGATTTCAGGGCCGGACGCAGGTCGGTGAAGAGGGCGCCGGCGCTGTTGAACAGATACCCGGCGAAGTGCTCAAGGGCGGCCGAGGTGTCGCCCTGGTTGTACGCATGCAGGGCGAGCATGCCGTCCTTGAAGGCCAGTAGCAGGCCAACACTCAGACTCAGAACCGGGAAAGGCGCAGTGGCGATGGCGGCCATGAACTCCACGCACGTCCAGAGCATGCTGGTGATCATCTGAGTGCGGTCAGTGGTGGTGGCGGTCACTTCGTCGATCTTGCGTTGCAGCTTCATGTTGTACAGCAAGCGGCGCAGGTCAAGCACCGGAGGCAGTGCCCGGGTCGAGTCGTAACGTGGGGGGCTGGGGGTGGTTTTATCCAGGCTCTCGGGCAGCCCTTGTTTGGCGGTCTCCAGAAATGCCTGGACCCGACCCCGGGATCGAACATCGACACGCTGGGCGAGGTAGTCGATGAATCCGGGCAGTTTTTTCAGCAGGTAATTGAACCGGCTGGCCTCGCGAAAGGTGATGCCGTCGGGGGCATGGGGCGTATAGAACAGCACCGGGTTGTCAGCGTGGCTGAACAGGTAGGTGTCGATGACCCATTCGCCGTCGACCAGCAGGCGATGGATGGCGTAGTTGCCGCGAGTCTGCGGTGACGTGTCGCCCATACTGGCGATGCAGCGCTCAAGCCATTGCAGGTCAACGCCAGCGATGTGTCCTTGCAGGCGACACTCCAATGCGGCACTGAGCATCTGTCGTTGAGTAATGGCCAGCACCGCATTGCGCCTGAAAGTAAACGCCGGGCTGCCCGGGTCCAGCAACTCGGCCTTGACCTTGTCGACGTAGCGCTGGCCAATCCAGACGCCGGTGACCGAGCGTGCGACGGCTTGCGGATTGGCGTTCAGGGTGCTCAGGTCAACGCCTTGCGGGCCCCTGTACCTTGCCGAGCGGGAGAATTTTTCGTCGAGAAAACCGACACCATCGGCGTAGCCGTCACGGTAGAGCCGGGTATACGTCATGGGCGCCGGTGTCCGGGTGCCGAGCGCGGAGGGTGAATAGGCCCATACGGTGTCCGGGTCGACATCGTTCTGACGGCGACCCAGCAGTTGGTTCAAGCGCTCCCTGGCCTTTTCATGCAGGTAGGCATCGAAGCTTGGGAAGCGGGCCTCGGACTGTGGATGGTCGTTGTAGGTCTGCAAGCTGCCTTCTGCATCCTCGGCCAGGGTCGAGAGCCTTCGCCTGACATCAATGGTGGCTGAGCGATACCAACTGGGCGTATTGAATTCGTAGTTATCGATACGTGTGGCGAGTACATGATCAGCCATCGATTTCAGGCTCTGGCGATAGTTGCCAGCGTTGAACGTGATCTTGTTGTAATCCTGGGCGTGAAACTTCAGGCTCAGACCGTTCAAGAGGTGCTTCATCGAGTTGCGAAGGCGCAGTGGTACCTGGCGGATCAAGTAGTCGGTCATGGTGCCGGGTGGGGCCTTGAGGCCGTTGTCCTGGGTCCAGCCGAGGATGTGTTGCCGGCACGCAAGCTCGCTGTCGAATGCCTGGAACTGGTGCTCTTGTGGTGCCTCGGGGGTGCAGAGCAGCACGCGGTTGACCGTCCCGTTGGCATCGGTCTGGCGCATCACCCAGAGGTCCTGAAGTTGCGCACCGTGCAGCGATAGGACGCTGGCGCCCAGGGTGGCCGCGCTCAGTCGCACATCGGTACCCAGGCGCAGGCGCTGGATCGCCTGGTAGTCGTCTTCGCGAATGTGGCCTTGCAGGAAGGCGGTGTAGGCCAGGGCGTTGATCCGCTGGTCGAGCATCTGCTCGATGGCGCTGCTGAACTCGGGCCGGGCGTGCAGTTCCCGTTGCACCTGTGCAAAGTCGAACCGAGGTTGCAGGGTCATCGACTGTTGCACGATCCACGCTGGGGTCAGGTCCTGGTACGCATCGGGCAAGGGCGCTCCGTTATACGTGAAGGTGGTCTTCGTCAGAAAGTCGGAGCCAGGCAGTTCGTCGCCTGTATGCAGGCCCCGCAAGGCCAGGTCGATCAGGTTGCGATTGTGTTCATAGTGGCCGACGCCGGGCACAAGCCGTTGGGTTTTGACCTGCAGGTGCTCCGGGTTCAGGTCGTGAATCTCCAGGTCATCGCTCAACCGCTCCAGCCATTGAAAACGGGCCAGGGCTTGGGGGTTCGCGGCGGGGCCCAACAGATCGAGCAGGTGTTGGCGTGCCTGGTTGTAACTGGCCAGATGTTCAGCCAGCGTGGCTCGGTGTGCCTCGCTGGCGCTGCGATACCAATCGGGTGCGCTGTAGCGCAGCAACCGTTCGAGCAGGCGTTGGGCGCGCAGTTCCAGGCGGGCGCTGAGGTCGGGCAGGGCGCTGCGGATCGCGCGGTCGAGGGCCGCGATCAATTGGGCGGGGTCGTGCTGTGGGTTGTCCACCAGGCTCAGGGCCCGGTCGATATCCTGGGTGCGCTTGGCGATCAGTGCACCGAAGGTGTGTTCGAACAACGGCTGGTCATCGATGGGTGATAGTTCCAGGGGCCAGATTCCGGCGGGGCTCAAGGCGTGGTAGCGCGTGGGCAACCTGTCGATGAACTCACTGCGCCCGCTGGCGTGCTCCATGTTTTGCCGCAAGTGGGTGTTGAGTTCGGCCAGGGTGTTGAACGATTCGATCCCTCGCGCAGGTGTGAACAGCAACACTTGGCCGACGTCCTGCGCGCTCATCAGGTCGTTGACCACAACGCTGTTTTTTTCTGTGGCGACAAAGGCACCTGCCAGCTCGACCTGTTGCGCCTGGTAACTGAACTGCAGGGCGTACAGGCCTGGACGCAAGCTTGGGGGCAGCGCCACGCTTTCGAGCATCGTGCCTTCCTGTGGGTGCAGCAGGCGATCCTGGACGCCGAGCCTGGCCTCATGCTCCAGGGCGGTGAACCCGGCTTCGAAGGTCATGTAGGATTTGAGTGACTTGCCATCGATCTGCTCACGCAGGTCCATGTCCATCAGATGCGTGTTCAAGGTGTTCTTGAGAGTGTTGAGCAGAGCCTGGCCTTCCGAGGTTTTCAGGTCGCTGTTGGCTAATCCTTGATAGTGGGTTTTGGCCTTGCTCAGGAACTGTTCCCGGTAGCGTTTGAGGATGCCGTCCAGGCGTTCCAGGTAGCGTTGCTCGGCTGTGGGTTTATGGTCGGGTAGCAGTGGGGTTTGGGCGTTGAGCAGGTGATAGCCGATTTGGTTGAGGTAGCCTTTGATTTCTTCAAAAGATGGTGGGGTGGGTGTGCTCATGGGCACGGTCTCCAGTCGGTAGAAAGAGCCGGCAGCATGGCGAGGAAGAGGGAGGGGGAGGAGGTACATATGTATGCCACGATTTGGCGGGAGTATCGCGTTACAGGCTGGGATCCTGCTCGCGATAACGGCCTGTCAATCACAGGCTCGGGGTAGGTTTGAAAAGTATTGGAGGTGGGGATTTTGAAGGCAAGGATCGCAGCCTGCGGGCGGGATTGGTATCAACCCCGCAGGCTGCGATCTTTTGAATTTATTTTTTGATGTCGACCAATGGTCGTGGGGGATTACGGGCGGATTTCGATCATCGTGCCGTCGGGCACCAGGTTCCAGACTTCGCGCATGTCCATGTTGCGCATGGCGATGCAGCCGTCGGTCCAGTCCAGGGTGTGGAACAGGTCTTCCGGGGTGTCTTCGCTGTCCGGGGTGCCGTGGATCATGATCATGCCGCCGGGCTCGACGCCTTCACGACGGGCGCGGGCCGAGTCGCTGATGTTCGGGTAGGACACGTGCATCGCCAGGTTGAAGCGGTCGCTGGTCTTGCGCCAGTCGACCCAGTAGAAGCCTTCCGGGGTGCGTTTGTCGCCTTCCATCAGCTTCGGCCCCTTGGGGCGCTTGCCCAGGGAAATGCGATAGGTCTTGAGCGGCTTGCCGTCATTGATCAATTGCAATTGATGGGAAGACTTGAGAATCAGGATTTTCTCGATGACCTTGCCGTTCAGGGGTTCCACGGCAGAAGCCTCGGACACCGCGACGAACGATAAACAGAACAGGGCAAGCAACCAGCGCATTGAAACGATTCCCCAGGAGGTGTCGCGACTATTTATGTATAGAAGTATTTGCAGGCTCGTGCCGCGTTCGGGCGGTCTTTCGGCGCCTTTGAGTGATGCCGAGATGACATCAGATAATGGCAGGCTGAGCAAGTGGCGGGATCGATTCAGACCGAACGGGATAGACCTCGGTCCGCCGGTCAGCGAAGAAGCATTCTAAGGTACGGCCCACCGTGCGGAAAGCCAGCTCGTCCCATGGAATGTCCGCTTCGTCGAATAGTTGCACTTCCAGGCTCTCGGGGCCGGCAGAAAAGTCCAGGTCCACCAGCTCGGCGCGGAAGAACACATGTACCTGGCTGATATGCGGCACGTCGATCAGGGTATAGATGCTCAGGTTGCGCACCCGGGCGCAGGCTTCCTCGGCGGTTTCGCGAATGGCTGCCTGCTCGATGGTTTCGCCGTTTTCCATGAACCCGGCGGGCAGGGTCCAGTAGCCGCGACGTGGCTCGATGGCTCGCCGGCACAACAACACCTTGGTGCCCCAGGTCGCCACGCAGCCGGCGACGATGTTGGGGTTCTGGTAATGAATGGCCTGACAGCTGTCGCAGACAAAACGCAGGCGCGAATCGCCCTCGGGAATGCGCTGGGTCACCGGGTTACCGCACTGGCTGCAAAATTTCATGCTGGGGTTCCTGAATGCTGCGCCTATCTTGGCGTGCGGCAGTGTCTGTCGGCAAGTTGTCGTTTCGCGACATGGGGCTGTTGCGGGGGTTGGGCGACCGCGGCGATTGGTGCATGATGCCGGGTAGGGCACAGATCGAGAACACTCATGCTGGACGAGCTACTGCATCGGGTTAGCAACCACACACCAAGCACATTGGAGACCGACCGTCGTTTTCCCGAAGCCGCGGTGCTGGTGCCCATCACCCGCAGTGACGAGCCTGAGCTGGTGTTGACCCTGCGTGCCAGCGGCCTGTCGACCCATGGCGGCGAAGTCGCCTTTCCCGGCGGGCGTCGCGACCCTGAAGACCCGGACCTGATTTTCACCGCCCTGCGCGAAGCCGAAGAAGAGATCGGCCTGCCGCCGGGGCTGGTCGAGGTGATCGGTCCGCTCAGCCCGCTGATCAGCCTGCATGGCATCCAGGTCACGCCCTATGTCGGGGTCATCCCGGATTTTGTCGAATACCGGGCCAACGATGCCGAGATCGCCGCGGTGTTCAGTGTGCCTCTGGAGTTCTTCCGCAAAGACCCCCGCGAACATACCCATCGCATCGATTATCAGGGCCGCAGCTGGTATGTGCCGAGCTATCGCTTCGGTGAGTACAAGATCTGGGGGCTGACGGCGATCATGATCGTCGAGTTGATCAACCTGCTGTATGACGCCAAAATCAGCCTGCACCAGCCTCCCAAAAGCTTTATCAATATCTGAAGCCATCGTTCGAATGGTCTGAATCTGCCTGCCTGAGTCTTGAGGACAACACGATGAAATACCGCCTGGGCGACGCCCGCGTCGAAACCCACCCACAGAGCTGGGTCGCACCCAATGCCGTGCTGGTGGGCAAGGTCAAGCTGGAAGAGGGCGCCAACGTCTGGTTCAACGCCGTCCTGCGCGGCGACAACGAGTTGATCCTGATCGGCAGGAACAGCAACGTCCAGGACGGCACCGTGATGCACACCGACATGGGCTACCCGCTGACCATCGGCACTGGCGTGACCATTGGCCACAACGCCATGCTCCACGGCTGCACCGTGGGCGATAACAGCCTGATCGGTATCAACGCGGTGATTCTCAACGGCGCGAAGATCGGCAAGAACTGCATCATCGGCGCCAACTCGCTGATCGGCGAAGGCAAGGAGATTGCGGACGGATCGCTGGTCATGGGTTCGCCCGGCAAAGTGGTGCGCGAATTGACCGAGCCGCAAATCAGGATGCTGGAAGCCAGCGCTGCTCACTACGTGCACAACTCGCAGCGTTATGCCCGCGACCTGGCCGAGCAGGAACAATGACCGCCACCGAACGCCCGGTCGCATCGCCCTGCGTGAACATTTGTGCGCTGGACGACGATGATATCTGCACCGGTTGCCAACGCACGGTGGAGGAGATTACCCGCTGGAGCCGCATGACCAACGACGAGCGGCGCAAGGTGCTGGGGTTGTGTCATGAGCGGGCCAAGGCCAGTGGGTTGATCTGGATGATCGGGGCAAAACCGGGGAATTGAGGCGCGGCCTTTTCTGTAGGAGCGAGCTCGCTCGCGATGGACTTAAGAACGCCGCAGCGTGTCAGATTTGCCGCGTTATCGTTCACGACCATCGCGAGCAAGCTCGCTCCTACAGTATTCTGTGCGCCAAATTGACAGGTACTTTCCCGCCCATGCTCTTCCTGATCGCCTACATCAGCAGCGTCGTGCTGATCAACTACGCCTTTTCCACCGCGCCACACCTGGACATCATCTGGTCCGCGTGGGGCGGTCTGGTGTTCATCCTGCGCGACATGGTGCAAGCCCGTTTCGGCCATGGCGCCCTCGCGGCGATGCTGGTGGCGCTGGTGTTGTCCTATGTCACCTCCGATCCGTCCATCGCCCTGGCCAGCGCCACGGCCTTCGCTGTTTCCGAATGCATCGACTGGCTGGTGTTCAGCATCACCAGGCGCCCGCTGCATGATCGCCTGTGGATAAGTTCGGCCCTGAGCATTCCCCTCGATACCTTTATCTTTTTCGGCATGATCGACGCCCTGACGCCGGGGGTGATCGTCACCGCCCTGGGTTCGAAGTTCGCCGGGGTCACCGCCGTGTGGCTGATCATGGCCTGGCGCCTGCGCAAACAGGCTGTCGTCGGCTGAAGTTCATGTAAAATGCCGCGCTTTCTCCCCATGGGAAGCGCGCATGGCGACGCGTCCCTCGATGATCCGCTCCTTGAGGACCTTCAGATGACCCGTATCGGAACCCCATTGTCGCCCACCGCGACCCGCGTATTGATGTGTGGCTGTGGCGAGTTGGGCAAGGAAGTGGTGATCGAGCTGCAACGTCTGGGCGTTGAAGTGATCGCCGTGGACCGCTACGCCAATGCGCCGGCCATGCAGGTGGCACACCGCAGCCACGTGATCAACATGCTCGACGGTGCCGCCCTGCGCGCCGTGATCGAAGCCGAGAAGCCGCACTTCATCGTGCCGGAAATCGAAGCCATCGCCACCGCGACTCTGGTGGAGCTGGAGGCCGAAGGTTTCAACGTGATCCCGACTGCCCGCGCCGCGCAATTGACCATGAACCGCGAAGGCATCCGTCGCCTGGCCGCTGAAGAACTGGACCTGCCAACCTCGCCGTACCATTTCGCCGACACCTTCGAGGACTACAGCAAAGCCGTCGAAGACCTCGGTTTCCCGTGTGTGGTCAAGCCGGTCATGAGTTCCTCGGGCAAGGGCCAGAGCCTGTTGCGCAGCGTCGATGATGTGCAGAAAGCCTGGGACTACGCCCAGGAAGGTGGCCGTGCCGGTAAAGGCCGGGTGATCATCGAAGGCTTCATCGATTTCGACTACGAAATCACCCTGCTGACCGTGCGCCACGTCGGCGGCACCACTTTCTGCGCGCCGGTCGGCCACCGTCAGGAGAAGGGCGACTATCAGGAATCCTGGCAGCCGCAAGCCATGAGCCCGATTGCCCTGGCCGAGTCCGAGCGTGTTGCCAAAGCCGTGACCGAAGCCCTGGGTGGCCGTGGTCTGTTCGGTGTCGAACTGTTCATCAAGGGTGATCAGGTATGGTTCAGCGAAGTCTCGCCGCGCCCGCACGACACCGGCCTGGTGACCCTGATCTCCCAGGACCTGTCGCAGTTCGCCTTGCATGCACGGGCCATTCTCGGTCTGCCGATTCCGTTGATCCGTCAGTTCGGGCCATCGGCCTCGGCGGTGATCCTGGTGGAAGGACAGTCGACCCAGACCGCTTTCGCCAACCTGGGCGCGGCCTTGAGCGAGCCGGATACTGCGCTACGCCTGTTCGGCAAGCCTGAAGTCAACGGCCAGCGCCGCATGGGCGTTGCCCTGGCGCGCGACGAATCGATCGAAGCCGCCCGCGCCAAGGCGACCCGTGCTGCGCAGGCGGTTGTCGTCGAACTGTAAAAAGGCGGAATTCCTGTAGGAGCGGGCTTGCCCGCGAAGGCGGTGTGTCAGTCGAAGAAGATGTTGGATATACCGGCCTCTTCGCGGGCGAGCCCGCTCCTACAGGGGGGCGGTGCCAGGCATCAGGTCTGGCTCTGCCTATAATTTGTGGATGCCGCAAGACCCTTCATTAAAGCTCCAGGCCTGTACCCATGAATTCGCAAAGCATCATCGTCCCGAAAATCTCCACCCTGCCGGTGCATGAACCCCGGGCCCGGGCGGTCGTGCGCTGGCTGGTGCGCAAGAACATCGTCCAGGAAGAACTGACCACGTGCGGGCGCACCGGCAATCGCATGGGCCACGCCATCGCCGAGGGTGCTCGTGAGGTCGTGCTGAACCCGCAGGCCCTGCCGTTCGGCGAAGCGGTTAACGGCCTGGAGATCGTCACCAAGCGCTGCATCTATACGCCGGCCAAAGGTTTTCTTGGCGAAGCGGGCTGTGCCGAGTGCCGCAAGGAAATCGGCGAAGCCCTGTTCGAAAGCCTGGAAGACTGGATGCCGGGGCGCACCGATAACTTCACTTGCCCGGAATGCGGGCATGAAGACGACATCAACGGGTTTCTGTTTCTGCAGGAATGCGGCTTCTCCAACCTTGGTTTCATCTTCAATAACTGGGCTGAAGCCGGGTTCAAGCAGAGCTTTCTCGACGAATTCGCCGATTGGCTGGATCAACCCGTCAGCTGGGTAAAAGTCGAACTGTAACTCACGATCGACACCGACCTTTGTAGGAGCTGGCTTGCCAGCGAAGGCGGTGTATCAGACAGACCGGATCGCCTGATTCGCTGGCAAGCCAGCTCCTACAAAAGCCCCGTCGATCACTGCGTCAATAATAGACAGAGTTTTACATTGAACCCGAGGGGGTGTCTGACTATAATGGCGCGCTTCCATTTTCCCGCTCGGGAGCCCCCGCGATGCTGCGTATCAGCCAAGAAGCTCTGACATTCGACGACATTCTCCTAGTGCCCGGTTATTCCGAGGTGCTTCCTAACGAAGTCAGTCTCAAGACCCGCCTTACCCGTGGCATCGAGCTGAATATTCCACTGGTTTCCGCTGCCATGGACACCGTCACTGAAGCCCGACTGGCAATCGCCATGGCTCAGGAAGGTGGTATCGGTATCATCCACAAGAACATGACCATCGAGCAGCAAGCTGCCGAAGTGCGCAAGGTCAAGAAGTTCGAAGCCGGCGTTGTCAAGGATCCGATCACCATCGAGGCTGACGCCACGGTGCGTGACCTGTTCGAACTGACCCGCATGCACAACATCTCCGGCGTTCCGGTGCTGCACAATGGCGACCTGGTCGGCATCGTCACCTCCCGTGACGTGCGCTTCGAGAACCGTCTGGAAGCCACCGTTCGTGAAGTGATGACGCCTAAAGAGCGTCTGGTCACGGTCAAGGAAGGCGCCAACAAGAATGATGTGCGTGAACTGCTGCACAAGCACCGCATCGAACGCGTACTGATCGTCGACGACAAATTCGCCCTCAAAGGCATGATGACTGTCAACGACATCGAAAAAGCCAAGGCTTACCCGCTGGCCAGCAAGGACGATCAAGGTCGTCTGCGTGTCGGCGCAGCTGTGGGTACCGGTAAAGATACTGGCGATCGCGTTGCTGCGCTGGTCGCTGCCGGCGTTGATGTGGTGGTGGTCGACACTGCCCACGGTCATTCCAAAGGTGTGATCGACCGCGTTCGCTGGGTCAAGCAGAATTTCCCTGAAGTGCAGGTGATCGGCGGCAACATCGCCACCGGCGCTGCCGCCAAGGCCCTGGCCGAAGCCGGCGCTGACGCAGTCAAGGTCGGTATCGGCCCTGGCTCGATCTGCACCACCCGTATCGTCGCCGGTGTCGGCGTACCGCAAATCAGTGCCATCGCCAACGTTGCCGCTGCCCTTGAAGGCACTGGCGTACCGTTGATCGCCGACGGCGGCATCCGTTTCTCCGGTGACCTGTCCAAGGCCATCGTTGCCGGTGCTTCCTGCGTGATGATGGGCTCGATGTTCGCCGGTACCGAAGAAGCGCCGGGCGAGATCGAACTGTTCCAGGGCCGTTCGTACAAGGCTTATCGCGGCATGGGTTCGCTGGGCGCCATGTCCCAGGCCCAGGGTTCCTCCGACCGTTACTTCCAGGACTCCTCGGCAGGCGCCGAGAAGCTGGTTCCGGAAGGTATCGAAGGGCGTGTTCCGTACAAGGGCACCCTGAGCGCGATCATCCACCAGTTGATGGGCGGCCTGCGCTCCTCAATGGGCTACACCGGTAGCGCCAACATCGAAGAGATGCGCACCAAGCCTGAGTTCGTGCGGATCACCGGTGCCGGCATGGCCGAGTCCCACGTTCACGACGTGCAGATCACCAAGGAAGCGCCAAACTACCGCGTAGGTTGAGCCTTCAAGCAACAAGCTAAGCAACCGGGGCTGTTTTATTCAGCCCCGAGTTGTTTCTGAATCACGACTGTTTCCGAATTTTTTAGACGAGACTGAATCATGGCCCTCGACATTCACGCTCACCGCATCCTGATCCTCGACTTCGGTTCCCAGTACACCCAACTGATCGCCCGCCGCGTGCGTGAAATCGGCGTGTACTGCGAACTGCACCCGTTCGACATGGACGAAGATGCGATCCGCGAATTCGCTCCTAAAGGCGTCATCCTCGCCGGCGGCCCGGAGTCGGTTCACGAAGCCAACAGCCCGCGCTGCCCGCAAGCCGTTTTCGATCTGGGCGTACCGGTCTTCGGTATCTGCTACGGCATGCAGACCATGGCCGAGCAACTGGGCGGCAAGGTTGAAGGTTCCGAGCTGCGTGAGTTCGGTTATGCCCGCGTTGACGTGGTCGGCAAGAGCCGCCTGCTCGACGGCATCGAAGACCACATCGACGCCGACGGCCTGTTCGGCCTCGACGTGTGGATGAGCCACGGTGACAAGGTCACCCGCATGCCCGAAGACTTCCACATCCTGGCCAGCACCCCGAGCTGCCCGATCGCCGGCATGTTCAGCGACGAACGTCGTTACTACGGCGTGCAGTTCCACCCGGAAGTGACCCACACCAAGCAAGGTGGCCGCATTCTGTCGCGTTTCATCCTCGACATCTGCGAGTGTGAAGCCCTGTGGACGCCGTCGAAGATTGCTGAAGACGCCATCGCCCAGGTTCGCGCCCAGGTCGGCACCGACAACGTACTGCTCGGCCTGTCCGGCGGTGTGGACTCGTCCGTGGTTGCCGCGCTGCTGCACAAGGCCATCGGCGACCAGCTGACCTGCGTGTTCGTCGACAACGGCCTGCTGCGCCTGCACGAAGGCGAGCAAGTGATGGCCATGTTCGCCGAGAACATGGGCGTCAAGGTGATCCGCGCCAACGCCGAAGAGCAGTTCCTGGGCAACCTGGCCGGCGAAGCCGACCCGGAGAAGAAGCGCAAGATCATCGGCCGTACCTTCATCGACGTGTTCGATGCCGAATCCTGCAAGCTGGACAACATCAAGTACCTGGCCCAGGGCACTATTTACCCGGACGTGATCGAGTCGGCTGGCGCCAAAAGCGGCAAGGCTCACGTGATCAAGTCGCACCACAACGTGGGCGGCCTGCCGGAAGAAATGAACCTCAAGCTGGTTGAACCCCTGCGCGAGCTGTTCAAGGACGAAGTCCGTCGTCTGGGCCTGGAACTGGGCCTGCCGTACGACATGGTCTACCGTCACCCGTTCCCGGGCCCGGGCCTGGGCGTGCGGATCCTCGGTGAAGTGAAGAAGGAATACGCCGACCTGCTGCGTCGCGCCGACCACATCTTCATCGAAGAACTGCGCAAGGCCGACTGGTACCACAAGGTCAGCCAGGCGTTCGTGGTGTTCCAGCCGGTGAAATCGGTAGGCGTGGTCGGCGATGGCCGTCGTTACGCCTGGGTCGTGGCCCTGCGTGCCGTGGAAACCATCGACTTCATGACCGCGCGTTGGGCTCACCTGCCTTACGAACTGCTGGAAACCGTCAGTGGCCGCATCATCAATGAAATCGAAGGCATCTCCCGCGTCACCTACGACGTGTCGAGCAAGCCGCCGGCGACCATTGAGTGGGAGTGATCCCGCGCCAGCCCTGAGGGCTTGAGCGTCGGATAAAAAGCCGTGTGAACGAGAGTTCACACGGCTTTTTGCATTGTTGCGGGACCTTCCTGCGGCCCGTCGTCACGCCCGCTTTGCTGTTCCTTTCACAATTGCGGGTGTATCGTATTCGCCTTTTGCGGGCCTGGGGCCTGCTGCAATTCATGTGAGGTAGTTGAGTTCATGTCGTTTACCCGTCGCCAAATCCTCGGTGGCCTGGCCGGTCTTGTTGTCGTTGGTGTTGGTGCGGGGGGCGCGTCGCGTTACTGGCTGGGCAAGATGGCTGACGCCGAGGCGGGCCACGACTACGAACTGATTGCGGCGCCGCTGGACGTCGAACTGGTGGCCGGGCACAAGACTCAGGCTTGGGCGTTCGGCCCATCGGCACCGGGCACTGAGTTGCGGGCGCGCCAGGGTGAATGGTTGCGGGTACGCTTCATCAACCACCTGCCAGTCGCCACCACCATTCACTGGCACGGCATTCGTCTGCCGCTGGAAATGGACGGTGTGCCTTATGTGTCGCAATTGCCGGTGCTGCCGGGCGAGTACTTCGACTATAAATTCCGTGTGCCGGACGCCGGCAGCTATTGGTATCACCCACACGTGAACAGCAGTGAAGAGCTTGGCCGTGGCCTGGTCGGGCCGTTGATCATCGAAGAGCGCGAGCCGACCGGTTTCAAGTATGAGAAGACATTGAGCCTCAAGAGCTGGCATGTCGACGACGTGGGTAACTTCGTCGAGTTCAGCATTCCCCGTGAAGCGGCCCGTGGCGGTACGGCAGGGCGCCTGGCGACAATCAATGGCGTGCCGCAAGCGGTGATCGACCTGCCGGCCGGGCAGATCACCCGTGTACGCCTGCTCAACCTCGATAACACCCTGACTTATCGTCTGAACATTCCCGGCGTCGAAGCGCAGATCTATGCGCTGGATGGCAATCCGATCGAACCACGTCCACTGGGCAAGGAATACTGGCTGGGCCCTGGCATGCGCATTTGCCTGGCGATCAAGGCCCCGCCGGCCGGTGAGGAGCTGTCGTTGCGCAACGGCCCGGTGCGCCTGGGCACGTTCCGTTCGGTAGCCAATACCGAGGCGCCGACCGATTGGCCGCCAGCACTGCCGGCCAATCCGATCGCCGAGCCGGACCTGGCCAATGCCGAGAAACTCAACTTCAATTTCGAATGGGTCGGCTCGGTGTCGGTCAATGTCGATAACGGCAAGCCGCCGAGCCTGTGGCAGATCAACGGCAAGGCCTGGGATATCTCGGACAAGACCTGCGCCGACCGCCCGATTGCCAAGCTGGAAAAGGGCAAAAGCTACATCTTCGAACTGAAAAACATGACTCAATATCAGCACCCGATTCATCTGCACGGCATGAGCTTCAAGGTCATTGCCTCGAACCGGCACAAGGTCATTCCGTATTTCACCGACACCTACCTGCTGGGCAAGAACGAGCGCGCGCAAGTGGCGCTGGTGGCGGATAATCCTGGCGTGTGGATGTTCCACTGCCATGTGATCGATCATATGGAAACCGGCCTGATGGCCGCCATCGAGGTGGCGTGATGCGTCAGATTCGTCCCGCCGCCATCATCGACCGCAGTCGTGATCGCGAATTCATGCACGAAGCCCTGGCACTGGCGGCCCAAGGCGCGGCCCTTGGCGAAGTGCCGGTGGGCGCTGTGCTGGTACAGGACGGGGAAATCATCGGGCGCGGTTTCAATTGCCCGATCAGTGCCAGCGACCCGAGCGCTCACGCCGAGATGGTCGCCATCCGCGCCGCCGCCCAGGCCGTGAGCAACTACCGCCTGCCGGGCAGCACGCTGTATGTGACCCTGGAGCCGTGCAGCATGTGCGCAGGCCTGATCGTGCATTCGCGGATTGCGCGGGTGGTGTACGGCGCGCTGGAGCCGAAAGCCGGGATCGTGCAGAGCCAGGGGCAGTTCTTTACCCAGGGCTTTTTGAATCACCGGGTGTTGTATGAAGGCGGGGTGCTGGCGCAGGAGTGCGGGGCGGTGCTCAGCGAGTTCTTCAAGGCCCGACGGGCAAAGCCAACAGACTGAACACGGACCTTGTAGGAGCTGGCTTGCCAGCGATGGCGTCGGCACATCAAACATTGATGTCGACTGATTCACCGCTATCGCTGGCAAGCCAGCTCCTACAGGGGGTTGTGGGTCATTTTTTCGCGACGATCACCGCCCGCATCGGTGCCGGCAGCCCTTCAACGGTCTTGCTGTGATCCTCGGGATCGAGGAAATCGCTCAGCGACTGATACTTCATCCACTCCGTCCCGCGCTGTTCCTCGACCGTGGTGGTGCTCACGTCCACGCATTTCACATCGGTGAACCCTGCGCGACGCAACCACAGTTCCAGCGCCGGCACCGACGGCAGGAACCACACGTTACGCATCTGCGCGTAGCGGTCTTCCGGCACCAGTACCTGGTGTTTGTCGCCTTCGACTACCAGGGTTTCCAGCACCAGCTCACCGCCCTTGACCAGGCAATCCTTCAGCGCCAGCAAATGCTCGATCGGCGAGCGGCGGTGGTAGAACACGCCCATGGAAAACACTGTGTCGAAACCTTCGAGGTTTGGCGGCAGGTCTTCGAACGGGAAGGGCAGGTGCCAGGCATTCGGCTCGGACAGGTAACGCTGCACCGCCTGGAATTGACAGAAGAACAGCCAGTTCGGGTCGACACCGATCACACTGTCGGCACCGGCGCCGAGCATGCGCCACATGTAATAGCCGTTGCCGCAGCCGACATCGAGGATGCGCTTGCCAGCAAGGTCCAGGTGCGGGGCGACCCGTGACCATTTCCAGTCCGAGCGCCATTCGGTGTCGACGTGCACGCCGAACAGGTCGAACGGCCCCTTGCGCCATGGCGACAGTCCCATCAACGCGGTGCGCATTTGTGTGCGGGTTTCATCGTCGCAATCGGTGTCCAGCTTCAGGCCATTGAGCAAATCGACTTCGCTCGGCTGGATCTTCGGCAGGGCGTCGAGCGCACTTTGCCAGCGCTCCAGGTCGCCGTGACCCTTTTCCATCTTCTTGTCTAGTTGTGCCTGCAGGGTGTTGGCCCAGTCGGCCAGCGGTGTACCGGCCAGGCGGCGGGCGAGGGGGGACAGATCAATCATGGCAAGGCAATCAACGAGGCAAAGTTAAGACACTGGAACCACGGCACGACTTTCGAGAACCCGGCGGCCAGCAGGCGTTCGCGGTGTTCTTCGAGGCTGTCGGGCTTCATGACGTTTTCGATGGCGCTGCGTTTCTGGGCGATTTCCAGCTCGCTGTAGCCGTTGGCGCGTTTGAAGGCCACGTGCAGGTCGGTCAGCAGCGCGTGTTCTTCGGGGTCGTTGAAACGCAGCTTCTCCGAGAGGATCAGCGCGCCACCGGGCAGCAGCGATTGGCGGATGCGCGACAGCAACGCCAATCGTTGGTCCGGGGCGATGAATTGCAGGGTGAAGTTCAGCGCCACCACCGAGGCTGGCTGGAATTGAAGGGCGAGGATGTCGCCCTCGATCACTTCAACAGGCAGTAACTCCTGGAACATCGAATCCTGAGCGTTGAGGTACTCGCGGCAGCGTTCGACCATCGCCGTTGAGTTATCCACAGCGATCACCCGGCAACCGTCGGTGCGCACGTGCCGGCGCAGGGCCTGGGTCACGGCACCCAGCGAAGAGCCCAGGTCGTAAAGCACGCTGTCCCGCTGGGCGAACTGCGCGGCAAGCACACCGAGGTTTTCGACGATGGTCGGATAACCCGGCACCGAGCGCTTGATCATGTCCGGGAACACCCGCACCACGTCCTCGTTAAAGGCGAAGTCAGGCACCTGGGCCAAAGGCTGGGCGAAAAGGCGATCGGATTCTTTACTCACGGCGGTTCCAGCGGTGCAGGTGGAAAAGGCCGGCATTTTAGCCAAGTTGGCGCGCGGATGCGCGGGTTGTCTGATAAAGCGGCGGGATAGGTCTGGATTCTTCGTTGTCAGTGATATCGCTATCGCGAGCAAGCTCGCTCCCACAGGTACAGCGCTATCTCTGTGGGAGCGAGCTTGCTCGCGATGGGGTCAACGCGGTTTCTGGGCGAATGCCGAGGCGGTGATCCCCCACTGCCCCAGCCAGTAACTGAGGATGATCACATAAGGCGCCGCATCGAACGGCACCACAAACCGGCTGATGCCGATCACGCTGTCGGAGAACACGAATGCCACCGCACCCGCCGCCGCGAGCAAAGCCGAGCGCTTGGGCACATCGGTCCCGATTCGGGCCAGGGCGCGCCAGAGCATGGCGCTGATGGCTGTGCCATAGACAATCACGGGCACCAGCAATGGCCCGAGGCCGTTGGAAATCAGAATCCCCAGCAGGACGGCGCCGACGCCGAGGGCCAGCACCAGCGGCAGCAGGGCCAGACGTCGGCAATCGCTCAGATAAGCCTTGAGATAAGCCAGATGCGCGACCAGAAACGCGCCCAGCCCAAACACGAACAAATCCCCCGGCCAGGCCAGCAACACATCGCCGACCAGGGAGAAAATCAGTCCCAGGCTGATCCAGCGCCGATACTCGCCGGGTGGTGCGTCATGCAGCCAGCCGAGCAGGGCCAGTACCGGCAACGGCTTGACCAGCAGGCACAGCAGCGCGGCATGCACGCTCAGGCCATAGAGAAACGTCACCGCGCCCATCAGCGCCAGAATCAGCCAGCCCACAGTCAGTTGACCGAGATCGCGCAGTCGAACGAATCCACTGGCAGCACTTCCGGTGCCCACGGCTGTTGCGAGGTCAGACGCAAGCGCCCGGTGCCGGTCGCAAAAGCCTGAAAACGCCAGGTCGAGACCCCGGCCGCGCCGACGATGCCGGCATCTTCCGGGTTTCGAAAAACCTCTGGCCCCAGGGCGTGCAGTACGCCACCGGCCGAATCCTGGATCGCCCAGCGATAGCCCGTGGTCGGGTTACTCGGCAGGGTCAGGATCAGGTTTTGCCCGTTGCTGAGCTGCACCGGGCATTCGCTTTGTTTTTCCACGGTCACGTTATGTGCAGGTTGCGTGGCACACGCGGCCAGCAGGGCGAGGGCGAGGGGGGCAAGCAGGCGAATGGGGGACATAGGCTCAGGGGCTCCGGCGTTCACGACGAACGGCGAGCATAACTTAAGATGAGGCAAAGTGTGACAGCGGGAGGAGGTGTCGTCCGGGCTGACGCCTTCGCTGGCAAGCCAGCTCCTACAGGGTTTTGCAGTGAACACACATTTTGTGAACGCCACCGACCACTGTAGGAGCTGGCTTGCCAGCGAAGACGGCAGTACAGGCGCTACAAGAGCATCAGAACAACACCTTCGCCACATCCGCAAAGCGCTTGGCGAAATGCACGGTAATCCCTTCCTTCAGATACTCCGGCAGCTCCTCGAAATTTCCCTGGTTCGCTTCTGGCAGAATCAGCTCGAAAATCTTCTGCCGCCGCGCCGCAATCACCTTTTCCCGCACCCCGCCAATCGGCAGGACATGCCCGGTCAACGTCAACTCACCGGTCATGGCCACGCCTTTCTTCGGCGGCTGGTTGCGCGCCAGCGACAATAGGGCACTGGCCATGGTCACGCCGGCGCTCGGGCCATCCTTCGGTGTGGCGCCTTCCGGCACGTGCAGGTGGACGAAGGCTTCGTCGAAGAATTTCGGATCGCCGCCATAGGATTTCAGGTGCGAGCTGATGTAGCTGTAGGCGATTTCCGCCGATTCTTTCATCACGTCACCCAGTTGCCCGGTGAGCTTGAACCCACGGTTGAGGGTGTGGATGCGTGTGGCCTCGATTGGCAGGGTCGCACCGCCCATGCTGGTCCAGGCAAGGCCAGTGATCACCCCGACACCCGACAACACCTGCTCGTTACGGAACACCGGTTTGCCGAGTGAGGACTCCAGGTCTTTCGGCCCGAGCTTGATCACCGCTTTGGGCTCGTCGAGCAGTTTCATCACCGCTTTGCGCACCAGTTTGCCGAGGTTTTTTTCCAGCTGACGCACACCCGCTTCACGGGCATAACCGTCGATCAGTGCCTTGAGCGCGCTGTCGCTGATGCTCAGGCTGCCCTTGGACACGCCGGCTTTCTCAAGCTGCTTGGGCCACAGGTGACGCTTGGCGATGGCGACTTTTTCTTCGGTGATGTAACCCGACAGGCGAATCACTTCCATCCGGTCCAGCAACGGGCTGGGGATCGAATCCAGGGTGTTGGCGGTGCACACGAACAGCACTTTCGACAGGTCCATTCGCAGGTCGAGATAGTGGTCGAGGAATTCGACGTTCTGCTCAGGATCCAGGGTTTCCAGCAGCGCCGAGGCCGGGTCGCCCTGGTAGCTCTGGCCCATCTTGTCGATCTCGTCGAGCATGATCACCGGGTTCATCACTTCGACGTCCTTCAACGCGTGCACCAGCTTGCCCGGCTGTGCGCCGATGTAGGTGCGGCGATGACCCTTGATCTCGGCTTCGTCGCGCATGCCGCCAAGGCTGAAGCGATAGAACGGCCGGCCCAGGGATTCGGCGATGGATTTGCCGACGCTGGTCTTGCCCACGCCCGGCGGGCCGACCAGCAATACGATGGAGCCGCTGATCTCGCCTTTATAGGCGCCGACCGCGAGGAATTCGAGGATGCGGTCCTTGATGTCGTCGAGACCGGCGTGATGTTTGTCCAGCACCTTGCGCGCGTGCTTGAGGTCGATTTTGTCCTCGCCGTAGATGCCCCACGGCACCGAGGTCGCCCAGTCGAGGTAGTTGCGGGTCACCGCATACTCGGGCGAGCCGGTTTCGAGCACCGACAGTTTGTTCATTTCCTCTTCGATGCGTTTCTGCGCTTGTGGCGACAGCACTTTGCCGGTCAGCCGCTGTTCGAACTGTTCGAGATCGGCACTGCGGTCGTCCTTGGTCAGTCCCAGCTCCTGCTGGATGACCTTGAGTTGCTCCTTGAGGAAGAACTCGCGCTGATGTTCACCGATCTTGCGGTTAACTTCGGCGGAAATCTCTTTTTGCAAGCGCGCGACTTCGACTTCCTTGCGCAGCATCGGCAAGACTTTTTCCATGCGCTTGAGCATGGGCACGCAGTCGAGGATTTCCTGCAGCTCACTGCCAGTGGCCGAAGTGAGGGCGGCGGCGAAGTCGGTCAGCGGCGACGGGTCGTTGGGACTGAAGCGGTTGAGGTAGTTCTTCAGCTCTTCGCTGTACAGCGGGTTGAGCGGCAGCAGTTCCTTGATCGCATTGATCAGCGCCATGCCGTAGGCCTTGACCTCGTCGGTCGGCTCGGTGGGCTGGTGCGGGTATTCGACTTCCACCAGGTACGGCGGGCGGTGATGCTTGAGCCAGGTCTTGAGACGTACGCGAGTCAGGCCCTGGGCGACGAACTGCAGTTTGCCGTTTTCGCGGCTGGCGTGGTGCACCTTGACCAGCGTGCCGTACAGTGGCAGGGCCGAGGTGTCGAAGTGGCGCGGGTCATCCTGGGGCTTGTCCATGTAGAACAGGGCCAGGCTGTGGTGTTCAGACTTGGCCACCAGGTCGAGCGTCTCGGCCCACGGCTCTTCGTTGACGATGACCGGCAGCACCTGGGCCGGGAAGAACGGTCGGTTGTGGATCGGGATGATGTAGACCTTGTCCGGCAGATTCTGGCCAGGCAGGGCCAGGCCTTTGCCGGTGGCGTGGTGCGGGGCGTTTTCCGGATCGGCGTATTGGCTCGGGTCTTCGGGGAATTCCTGCTGGTCGCTCATAGGGGCACCTGCGCAATGGGTATGGGTCTTAGATGGGGCAGGTTGGCGGTGGTTTCAACGGTCATTTTCTGCAACGCGGTGTTTCAACGGCGTGTTCAGGAGAGAGACAGGTTAGCTGGATTTTGCGACGACACTATCCCCTGTGGGAGCGAGCTTGCTCGCGATGACGGCATGACAGGCAGCTTTGTAGTGACTTCAGACCGCTATCGCGAGCAAGCTCGCTCCCACAGTGGTCCGGGGGGATTTGAAATCTGCGGCCACAAAAAAGGCGACGTCCTCACGGGCGTCGCCTTTGTTTTGACTGCCGCTAAAACTTACTCGGACAGTTTGTACGCAATCACATAGTCACCCATTTTGGTGCCCAGAGAGCCGTGGCCACCGACGACCAGCAGCACGTACTGCTTGCCGTCCTTGCCGCTGTAGGTCATCGGCGTAGCCTGACCGCCAGCCGGCAGGCGCGCTTTCCAAAGCTCGTTGCCGGTGTTGACGTCATAGGCGCGCAGGTATTGATCCAGCGTGCCGCTGAGGAAGCCGACGCCGCCGGCGGTGACTATCGAGCCGCCCATGCTTGGCACGCCGAGTGGCAGCCCGATAGGCAATGGCGAGCTGTCGCGGCTGGTGCCGTTCTTGCGTTTCCACACGACTTTGCCTGTGGTCAGGTCGATGCCGGCCACGTAGCCCCAGGCCGGAGCCTGGCACGGTACGCCGAACGGCGACATGAACGGGTGCATGATCACCGCGTAAGGTGCGCCCGTGTTCGGTTGCACGCCCGCTGTTTCGCTCTCGCGCTTGCTGCCGGCCGCGACTTCGGCGCGAGGCACCATTTTCGAGACGAAGGCCATGTAGTTCGGGCTGGTGAACAGCATCTGGCGAACCGGGTCGACCGAAACTCCGCCCCAGTTGAAGACGCCGACGTTACCCGGATAGATCAGGCTGCCCTGTTCCGACGGTGGGGTGTACTGGCCTTCGTAACGCAGTTCCTTGAACTGGATGCGGCACAGCATCTGGTCAAACGGGCTGGCGCCCCACATGGCCTTTTCGGTCAGTTCCGGGGCCAGCAGGTTCAGGTCCGAACGGGCCTGGGTCGGTGCGGTGTGGTCGCCTTTCACGGCGCCTTGCGGAGCCGGGATTTCCTTGATCGGGATGATCGGCGTGCCGTCACGACGGTCGAGTACGTACAGGCTGCCTTGCTTGGTCGGCTGGATCACAGCCGGCTTGATGCCGTCGGCGGTTTTCATGTCCAGCAGGGTTGGCTGGCTGCCGACGTCCATGTCCCACAAGTCGTGGTGAGTGAACTGGTAGTTCCAGCGCACCTTGCCGGTGGCCAGGTCCAGCGCGACCAGGCCGGCACTGAACTTCTCGGCGCCCGGGGTGCGGTCTGCGCCCCACTGGTCAGGAGTCTGGTTGCCCAGTGGCAGGTAGACCATGCCGAGTTTTTCGTCGACGCTGGCCAGCGACCACATATTGGCCGAGTTGCGGCTGTAGTGTTCGCCCTCTGGCAGCGGTTCGGTCGCGTCGGGATTGTTGCTGTCCCAGTTCCACACCAGATGACCGTCGTGTACGTCAAAGGCACGGATTACGCCGGATGGCTCGTTGGTCGACTCGTTGTCGGTGACGTGGCCGCCCATGATCACCAGGTCACGAGTGATCGCTGCCGGCGAGGTGGCGTAGTAGCCGCCGGGGGTGAACGGTCCGATGCCTTGAGTCAGGTCAACCACACCGTTTTTACCGAAACCTTCGCAGACTTTGCCGGTGTCGGCGTTGAGTGCGATCAGGCGTGCATCGGCGGTCGGCAGGTACAGACGACGCGGGCAAGCCTGGGCAACGGCTTTGCCGGCCGCGGAGATGACCGCGGAGGCAGCGTTTTCAGACTTGGCATAGGCTGCTTCGTCGTAGTACGACACGCCACGGCAGGTCATGTGGGCGAAGCCCTTGAAGCCCGACGGGCTCTTGATCTGCGGGTCGAAACGCCACAGTTCCTTGCCGGTGTCCGGGTCCAGTGCCAGCACCTTGCTATGGGCGGTGCAGGCATAGAGCATGCCGTTGGCCTTGAGCGGGGTGTTTTCGTTGGTCAGTTCCACCGGGTCACCGGCGGTTGGCAGATCGCCGGTCTGGATACGCCAGGCTTCTTGCAGCTTGCCGACGTTGGCCGGGGTGATCTGCTTGAGCGGCGAGTAGCGGTCACCGAATTCGCTGCGGCCATAGGCCTGCCAGTCGCCTTCGGGCATTTGTGGCGCAGTGCTGGTCATGTCAGCCGAGTCACGACCCAGTTCGCCCAAGGTCTCGCCCGGATGGGTGAACTGGCTGGCCACGGCGGTGGCACCGGCCAGGACCACGGCCACGCTCAGGGCGCCAGTGCCCATGGGGGCAGGGCCGTTGATCAACAGTGGGCGGCGCAACCACGGCAGCAGCATCACCACACCGAGGGCGAACCACAGCGCCAGGCGCGGCACCAGTTGCCACCAGTCCAGGCCGACTTCCCACAGCGCCCACAAGGTACTGGCGAACAGTACCAGCGCGTACAAGCCCAGCGCCGCACGTCGGGCGGCGATCAGCAACACGCCGCTCAGCGCGAGGCCGATACCGGCCAGCAGGTAATACAGCGAGCCGCCGAGCATGCTCAGCTTGATCCCCCCGGCCAGCATGGCCAGGCCCATCAGTAGAAGCAGAATGCCGAGCAGGGTCGGCAATAGACGGCTTCGACTCAAGGCACCATCAGTGCTCATAGTGTGATTCTCCGTGACGTTTCAAGTAGTGCCGCGCCAGTTCACTGTAGATGACGATCTTGCGCGGGCAGGGTTCAGATAAAAGCGTGCAGCCTCTGTAGGCGCTGGCTTGCCAGCGAAGGCGGTGTGTCAGGCGAAATCTGTACTGACTGATATATCGCTTCGCTGGCAAGCCAGCTCCTACAAAGGTTTTGTGGTGTCGGTCAGAACGAAGACTGGACCTTGATCCCGCCGATCAGCGCGTCATCGACCTCGTTCACGCCACCGGGGTGGCGGATGTATTGCAGGTTCGGGCGCACGGTCAGCCAGTGGGTCACATGCACGCCGTAGTAGAGTTCGGCGCTGTACTCGGTGTCCTGGGGCGGCAGGAAGGTCGGATTGTCGAAGTCGAAGACCGCATTGGCCTGGTTGGTCGCCTCGGCATTCTTGCGAAAGGCCGGGTTGACGTGGACGCGGGCCATGGCGAAACCGATGTCGTCCCGGGCGCGCGCGTCGAACGGGCCTTTGTAGACGAGGCCGGCCTGGACGTAGTTGTCGATCGCGTTGGTCTTCTTGTCGTGCATCGTGCCATTGGCGAACAGGCTCAGACCGCGGGAGTGATCGCTGGCCAGGCTGGTGACTTGCTGCTGAAGGCCCAGCCACATGCCGTGTTTGCTCGAGGCGCTGCGGTAGGCTTCGCCAGTCAGGGCAGCAGGCTGGCCATTGCTGTCCTTATAGACATCGGTGGCGTTGGCGCTGCTGTAGTAGTAACCGGCGCGGTATTCACCCGGCAGGCCATTGAGCTTCGGCGTCCACACCAGTTCCACCGGCAGGACTGCGCCCTGGGTGCCGCTGCCGCTGAGCTTGAAGCCGTTGTTGCGATCCAGGTTCGATGAGTTCTGTTCATACGCGCCGATCTGCGCGTACAGCTCCGGTGTCAGGTGATACTTGACCCGCATCGCCCACTGGCTGACCGGCCAGTTGTACCAGATGTCGCCCGCCCAGTTGCCGACCTGGGATCCGCAGAACGCCAGGTTCTGGAAGTCGCAGGGGAAGCTGTTGAAGTCTTCGCCCTCACCGAAACGGCCGACCTTGATGTCGAGTTTTTCATCGAGGAATTTCTGCTGATACCACATCTGCGTCAGGCGCCAGGTCTGGCCTCGGCCCCAGACTTCCTGGGCCGAGGTGAAGCCGCCGACACGCGGGTCGTTGATGCGGTCGTTGCTGATGTTGTTGCCGCTGCGTTCGGTGATGGTCAACTGGAACTCGGCGTCGTCCCAGCCGAGGATTTTCTGCAAGTCCAGGTGGGTACCCAGGGCGAACTGGTCGCTGTAGCGGGCCGTGCGGTCGTGGTTGTAGCCACCGTGCAGATTGCTGCCCATTTCACCGGTGTAATCGACTTTGAAGTCGTAGCCTTTTTCCGCGAGTTCAGTGCGAGTGCCGTTCCAGTCACCGAGCATCCACGGTGAATCGCTATCGAAGGCCGGCGCCGCCTGAATGCAGGAGGCAAGGCCCAACGCGGTGAAACCACCGATCAGGGGCAAGATGTTTCGATGGGCAGCAGTTGCAAAGACAGCGCTGTCTCGAAAAATTTTAAAGTCAGGCATAGAGACGGAATTCTTGATCTTTTTCTGGGGGATAAACGGAATGCAGCAGGCGTGAAGCAAAAGCAGAAGCGTTTCAGCAGGCAGCGGGCGCAAGGATAATGTTCTGTTACAAATAGAGAAAGGGCTTTTGCTGACATGCATCCTTTCGGATTCGGTAACAGTGACAAAAGATCGCAGCCTGCGGCAGCTCCTACAGGATACGGATTGCAATGCAGGAGCTGCCGCAGGCTGTGATCTTTTCCGTTTCACCTACATTTAACGTAAGGTGCGCGGCTTCCAATTCCCACTCTGCTCGAAGGCCCGGCATGACCGAACACAACCCTGACCCGCTGCACGGCGTAACGCTGGAACAGATCCTCAACGCGCTGGTTGAACATTACGAGTGGGCGGGGCTGGCCGAGCGCGTCGATATCCGCTGCTTCAAGAGCGACCCGAGCATCAAGTCGAGCCTGACGTTCCTGCGTAAAACTCCATGGGCGCGAGAAAAGGTCGAACGCCTGTATGTGAAGTTGATGCGCACCAAACGACCGCTGTGAACAGGGTCAATCCGTCCGGGTTTCGCCGCCGTTTTGTGGCCGTGGCTGCCACGCTCGGCTGGGCGGGATTGAGCATCCAGATGTACCTGATTCTCCATTCACGCTGGACGCTGGGCGCCAGCCTGATCGGTGGGCTGATGAGTTTTTTCAGCTATTTCACCGTGCTGAGCAACACCCTGGTGGCAACCGTACTGACCTGTGAATGGACATCCCGCGAGTCCACCGCGCGCCGCTGGTTCCTGCAGCCTTGGGTCAGCAGTGCGATTGCCGTGAGCATCGCCGTTGTGAGCCTGGCCTACAACCTGCTGCTGCGCCACTTGTGGCATCCCGAGGGCTGGCAATGGCTGGCTGACGAACTGTTGCACGACATCATGCCGTTGCTGTTCCTGGGGTATTGGTGGCGTTATACGCCCAAGGGCACTTTGCGCGTGTGGCACATCGCGCTGTGGGTGATCTATCCACTGGTTTATTTTGGCTATGTGCTGCTGCGCGGGCATTTGCTGGCGGTTTATCCGTATCCGTTCATTGATGTCGAGAAGCTGGGTTATCCACAGGTGTTCATCAATGCCGGCGGGTTGTTGGCGGGGTTTGTGGTGATTGCGTTGCTGGTGCTCGGGCTGGATCGGTGGCGGGCTCGAAGGTGAGCGCCATGGGTGTTTTGAGCGCCTTTTGTGGCGAGGGAGCTTGCTCCCGTTGCACTGCGCAGCAGTGCTAAATCCTGCATCCAGGTTTTATCTGAAACACTGTATGAGTAGATTTGCGGCTGCTTCGCAGCCGAGCGGGAGCAAGCTCCCTCGCCACAAAATTTTCAGCCTGCGATTGAGTGGATATCACTCCTCGCCGCTGTCAGCCAATTTCCAGTACCCAACCGCCTTGACGAATTGCTCGTCCAGCCCATGCTCATCGAGCAACACCCGACGAATCCGTCGCGACACTTTGCTCTCGGTCGCCACCCACGCGTACAGGCTGCCGGTTGGCACCTGGATCTGGCGCGCGGTGGCCAGCAGATTGTCCTTGCCACCTTCGCGCAGCACCCAGATCACATTGACCTGGGCCGCACTGTGCAGCACTTGCTGCTCCTTGCCGTTTTCCACTTCCACGATCACCAGCGCACGACGGTTGGCCGCCAGGCCTTCCAGGCGGCGGGCGATGGCGGGCAGGGCGGTTTCGTCGCCGATCAGCAGGTAACTGTCGAAGATGTCCGGCACGATCATCGAACCCCGCGGCCCGGCGATGTGCAGGAACTGCCCGGGTTTGGCCTGCTCGGCCCAGGTCGAGGCAGGACCATCGCCGTGCAGCACGAAGTCGATGTCCAGCTCCAGGGTGTTCAGGTCGTAGCGACGCGGTGTGTAGTCGCGCATTTCAGGCTGCGGACCGTTGTCCTTGCCGGCGCCCGGCACCAGGGTTTCCAGGGCCGCAGCTTGCTCGGCGTTTTGCGGGAACAGCAGTTTGACGTGGTCGTCCGTACCCAGGCTGACGAAACCTGCCAATTCAGGGCCGCCCAGGGTAATCCGGCGCATGCGCGGGGTCAGGTCGACCACGCGCAACACTTCCAGGCGACGGCGTTTGATGTCGTGCATGACACGGGTAATGGTGGTGATCACTTCAGTCATTCGGCGTTCTCCTGAACCGCTTCAACGGCAGGGCCGTCGACGATGGCTTTGGCGGTGTTGTTGAGCAAGTCGCGTACCCGCAGGATTTCTTCCGGGCTCCAGCGGCCATGGTGCATTTGCAGGGCGTGGCGCAGGTTGTGCACCGCTTCGTGAATTTCGGCGGGACGGTCGTGGCCTCGCAGCGAGCGCTTGCTGACTTCGATGCGCATGCGCACGCCGTCCAGGGCAATCGCTTGTTCACTTAAAGACAGGCGTCCGGCGTCGGTCACGCTGTAACGTTTTTTTCCACCTTCGGCGTCGCCCTGAATCATTTCGCTTTCTTCCAGAAAGGTCAGGGTCGGGTAAATCACGCCAGGGCTTGGGCTGTAGGCGCCGTCGAACATGCCTTCAATCTGGCGGATCAGGTCATAGCCGTGGCAGGGCTGTTCGGCGATCAGCGCCAGCAGCAGCAGTTTCAGATCGCCGGGGGCAAATACCCGTGGGCCGCGGCCACCGCGTTCGCGGCCGGGGCGCTTCTCGAAGCCGTCGCGGCCGTCACCGTGTTCGCGATGGGGGGAATGATGGTCTCTCATTTCGTCTTCTCTCGTCGTGTTTAGATACAACTTAAGATATATCTTAAGTCTGAATCAAGGCGTTTTCCGTGTGAGGTCACCTCATGCCGACGAGCGGTGGCGTAGTGGGATGTGTGGAATCCATCGAAAAAACCTGCCGCCTGCCTCTTTTTCTACGAACACCCGGCTATTCATGAATCTTAAAGTTATTACTCTAAAATTTTTAGAGCTTATATTTTAAAATCGTCAAAGTCCCCATGTTAATTGGTTAGAACTGCTGTCTGGTTTTTTCAATAAAACTGTATGTAGGGCGTAACTTACAGTCACTGTTTGATATTTTGATTTTTTGCGGTTTTGTCTTTCCGGTCATGAGGTCGTTGAACTACGAGCTCATAGGAAGTTGCCTGCTTACTTTCCAGAGCGATAAGTCGATCATGCCCCGGCGTTGAAAGCGTACAGCCACCGGACTTTACGGCTATGAGCTGTCTGAACTTTCAATGAACCGAACCCTTAAAAGAAAACAGGTACTGAATGATGCTCAAGAAATTTGCAATCGCTGCCCCACTGGCTGTTCTGGCTCTCCAATCCTCCATGGCTTTCGCTGCGGGCGAGGCTGCTCACTCGATCAATCTCATCGCTCACGTGCCAACCAATGGCTTCTATGTAGTGCCAACCGACCCTGATCTGGTCAACAAGGATCAGGACATGAGCTACCAGCCAAGCACTGGCAAGATGGGAGAAGTCAACGGTTTCTTCGATGTGCGCAACAATAATGGCTCGGTTCACGCCAGTCTGGAAAGTGCACCTAAATTGATCTCCGGTGCTGATTCGATCGATTTGAAAGTCGAGTTCAATAACAAGGAGCTGACGCTCACTCCACAAATGGTCGTAGGGGAATCCGAGTCCGACGCGAACTACCGCGCGCCGCTGAAAATCACCGCCAAGGGCACCACCTTCCAGCCGGGTGACTATACCGGTGTGGTCGCAATGACCTTCGACGCCGTTGCTCCGATCGCCACGCGTTGATCGAGCTTCAAGGCAACAAACGCTAACTGCTCAAGTGGCGTTAACCGGCGGACAACCTAAAAGCTTGTCCGCCGGACTCCAACCCGTTCGTAACCAGAGTAAGAGTTCATGTTCCCGATGACATCCATCGCGGCTGCGCTTGCGCTGTTGTTTTGTGCCAGTGCCGCGGCGGCTCCCGTTTCTTCCGCCGGTACGACACCACGAAGTCTGTTGGCCCAGGCCAAAGGTCTGCCGGCCGATTTCGAGGAGCATTTTTTTGATGTGCCTCTGGCTGTTCGGGTGGAGCTCGATCAGCAACCGCTGGGGGAGGCCATGGTGGTGTTGTCCCGCGATGATCGCATCACGTTGCTTGAGTTTACCGACACCAGCGAAAACCGCTTCGGCCCCGCCGAGCGGGAAAAGTGGGCCAGTTATCTCAAGCCAGGCGTGCTGCTGGGCACATGCACCGGTTCGTGTCCGGATCAGGTGCTGGCCGTGCATTACAACCTGGAAAACTCCCTCGTCTCGATCCTCACCGAAAATGCCGAGCGCGACGTCGAGGCCAAGCGTTATTACGAGCAGCCCGATGGCGGCAGCAGCGGTCTGATGGTGCGCAACCAGCTCAATCTCAACGGTGGCCAGCAACAGGATCTGGGCGGACGCTTCGGTCTTGAAGCCAGCGCCAGCCTGGGCAACTGGAGCCAGACATTCAACACACAGCTGGCCCGCCTTGGCGGTCCGGATGACAAGCTTTATCACGCAATCCATGAGCTTTACACCCAGCGCGAATTGCAAGGCAGTTTCTTTCGCCTGGGCTATTTCACCCCCAATTCCGAAGGACTGACTCGCCAGCCGCGCACGTTCGGCACCAGTCCCGACACCGCTGTCGGCGTCATGTATGGCAGCTCCGACAGCCTCGCCATCAACAGTCCGATGCCCAGCGTCTATCCGATCTACGTCACGGCCAACCGCCAGGGCTCGGTGGAAATCTACCGCGACGGTCTGTTGATCAATACCCAGTCGGTGCCCGCCGGTTTGCAGACCCTCGACACTCGGCCGTTGCCGGGGGGGATCTATGAAGTCGAAGTGCGCCTGATCGAGGACGGCCAGATCACCTCGAGCACTCAAGAGTTGGTGTACAAACCCAACAACTGGCGCAACCTCGACGAGCGCTGGCGCTACAACCTGTTCGCCGGGGAAGAAAGCAAACTGTGGAGCAACTGGAATCAACAGTCCAGCGGCAGCACCACGGCCGGGGCCTCGGTCAATTATCTGGCGCATCCACGGGTCATTCTGGGGCTGTCGGCGCGGCAGGTTCGCGAAAAACTGCAATACGGCACTTCCGTCGACTGGACCCTGGCCAATCACATCAGCCTGTACGCCAACGCCTATCAGACGCAGGACCACGGCACCGGTCTGGACCTGCAAAGTCTTTATAACTATGGCGCCGGCAGCGTGGTGCTCAGCCACAACCGCAGTTGGCTGGACACCACCAACCTTTACGAAACCCTGCCGGATGGCACCCGGGTGCGCCAACGCAATGTGTTCGTCGGTGAGACCAGCAACTCCTCGCTGGCACTCAACCATCGACTCAGCAGCAAAAGCACGATCAATGCCCGGGTGTCCCACAGCGAGGGCAATGTCGAAGGCGTCGGCCTCGATCTGGGCTGGAACCAGCGCACCAACCTGTTTGGCAGCGATGGCAACTGGCGGCTGTCGTTGTTCGATCGGCCAGGCAGTTTCAGCAGCGGTAACGACCGCAATCGCGGCGTCGACTTGAGCGTCAACCTGGCACTCGGCGCACCTGGACAGCAGATCAGCGGCAGTATCGGTTCGCGCACGGCCCGGGACGGCGGTCGCGACAACAACGCCTCCCTTGGCTGGCGCAAAGACCTGAAAGACCATGTGCTGCAAAACGTCTCGGTGACGGCGCTCACCGATACCTACGGCGTCGGTGTTTCCAGCCTCGCCAACTTTCGTACCGACGCGATCAATGGTGATGGTTTCGTTCAGCGTTCGTCCTTCAACGGCAATTTTACCGGCGGCCTCAACCTGGACAGTACCCTGGTCCTCGGCGGCCAGCAGATGCTGTTGACCAGCCAGCATGAGATGCGCGGTGCCGGGCTGATTGTCGATGTGGAGTCGGACATCGACGACATTGCCCTGCGCGCCGACGATTACAGCGGCGGCAGCGCGGCGCTGAAGCCGGGACGCAACTTCATCCCGATCACCGCGTACCAGAACAGCTCGGTGAGTTTCGATTTCGAAGGCAACCATGTGCCGGCGGCCACCATCGAACCTGCCCGCACCCGTTATCACCTGAACAAGGGTGGGGTCGAGTACCGCAAGGTGCGGGTGATGAAAACCCTGACCGTGCTGGGCCGGCTGGTCGATTCGCAAGGGCAGCCGCTCAAGGGGCTCCACGTGATCAATCACGCCAGTCGTGGCGTGACAGAGGTCGATGGTTTCTTCTCGATGGAAATGAACGCCGGTTCGCCGACGCTGGAAGTGCGTCAGGGCAACCAGTTGCTGTGCCAGTTCCGTCTCGAGGCCGACCGCCATCGCAGTGAAAACAACGTGCTGATGATCGGTGACCTGCGGTGTACGCCGGACACCCTGGCCGATATCACCTTCACCGAGCAGAAGGCGGGTTGAGCGATGAAAAGGTCAATACGCTCACTGGGGGGGTTGGCGGTGGTGCTGCTGTTGAGCCTGGCAGGTGAACCGGCATCGGGGGCAACCATGGATATCCGCGCGGTGTTCCGCCCCGATCCGGCCAACCCGATGCACAACGAATTTATCAACATGACGCCCGTCACCGGGCATTGCGCGAGTCAACCGGCATTCTGCAAGGAGAACGGGCTGTTTTCTCTGCTGACGCCGATCGGCTTCCAGTCTGTCGGTGCGATCGAGGCCGGGAACGATCAGCGCAGTGGCCCGATGTTTCGGGTCCCGGGGGACTGGCGAAGGCTGAGCGTACGGCATGCCGACACGCAGGAAGAGGCCGAGGTCGAAGTGCGGATCGTCTCGATCGGTGGCCGTTACATACTTTCCGATACGGCGGAAAACCTGGTGGGCGAAGGCGAGCCCACGGACTGGTCTGGTTGGCACTCACGCCTTTTGGGCAATTGGACCTGGGCACCTCCGGCCCCGTGCAGAGGTACCGGCGGCATGTATGTATTGCCAAACTCCAGAACATTTTTCTGGCTGACGTCCGGAACGAGCGTGTGCGCCGCTCGGGCCAATTACCGTATCCCCGGCTTTACCTATGAGCGGGTGCAGATCGGCTACGAACTGCGCGCACCCGACCCGCTGAAAATGTCTTCAGGCCAATACTACGGCGACCTGACCTACACCGTCGGCCCCGGAATGGATTTCGACATGGGGGACATCATGCAGCCGGACGACTCGGTATTGACGCTCAGTTTCAACCTGGATGTAGAGCACACCTTGAAGGTCGACCTGCCACCGGGTGGAAACAAGGTGGTGCTGGAGCCCGAAGGCGGCTGGAACCGCTGGATCGAAAGCGGTCGCAAGCCAACGCGGATTTATCGCGATCAACGCTTCTACATTTCGGCGTCCTCGCGCTTCAACGTGATGATGCAGTGCGATTCGCTGGGCGGTACTCGATGTCATTTGCGCGGTGAGAACGGCAACAGCACACAGGTGGAGACGAAGCTCAGCCTGCCTGCGGGCATCACCGGCCCCGGCGATGGCCCGGTCAAGGAAGTCCCGCTGCTGAACAACGTTTGGATCGGCCCGTTTCAGCCTGGTCATTATCTGGACCGCAAGCCCGGTTCGCTGCGTTTCGAGATGCCGCGGGACGCGGTGGACTTTCTGATACGTCCCGGCTTCAGCGGCACACTCAAGGGCAATATCACCGTCATCTGGGATTCGGAAGTGTGAGTGTCCGGCCCCTCCATTTTTTAATTTTTTGGGATTGAAAACATGACACGTCTGTTTTTGCTGTTGATGCTCAGTGTGTTTTGCGTGGCGGCGAACGCCGGGCCGCAAATCAACGTCGGCACTGTTTATGACTATCTGGATGGCGACAAAAGCACTTACCTCAAGCGGGTCTTCAACAGCGGTGACAGCACCGCATTCGTCAAGGTCAACGTACTGGAGATCGTCTATGACGCTGACGGCACATCCCGGGAAATCCCGATCGAGAACTCCGCTGACAAGGCGTCGCGCAATGGCCTGATGGCCAGCCCCGCGCGGTTGATCGTACCGGCGCAGGGGATGCAGGGCACTCGCCTGCTGTACATGGGCGAACGTGACCGCGAACGTTATTTTCGCGTGCGTTTTGTGCCGGTGGTGCCGGAGAAGGAGGACGACTTCGTGGTCAGCGGCGAAGAGCGCGAGGACTACAAAAAGACCCTGAGCGCCGGCGTCAACGTCATGACCGGGTTCGGCACGATCTTCTTCGTGCGCCCCAAGGACGTCCGTTTCGAGACCGCCATCACTGAAACCGACAGCCGTTACGAACTGCGCAACAACGGCAATTCGGTGCTCATCGTCGATGAGTTCAAAAGCTGTTCATTGAGCAAGGAGAGCGATTGTGGAGCCACCCTCAAACACCATGTGCTGGCGGGCAAGTCATTCGGCTTCGACAAGGAAAAGGGCCGTGAATACCGTTTCAAGTTGATTGAAGGTGAACGTAAACAGGACTTGAAGGTAGTGAGCCGCTAACGGCTGCTTCCATGGGCGGGGTAGGTAATGAATATGAGCAAGCAATGCGCCGTCATCGCACTGATGGCAATCACTGGACTGATGAGCGCCATGAGTTGGGCGGCTCGCGAAGTGCATACATTCGAAGTATCGCTGACGGTTCCGAGTCGGGCGTTCTACATCATGCCTTCGGAACCTGACTGGATTTACAAACCGCAACGGCTTGTCTGGGACCCAACATCGAACCTGAGCGGTCTGCGCAGGAATTTCGATGTGCTCCATGACACCAGCGCAATTGAAGCGCGCCTGGAAAGCGCGCCCTACCTGTCGAATGGCAGGCCGAACGATGACATCGCTCTGCGGGTCAGATTCAACGGCGTTGAACTGAGTACTGTCATGCGTCAGGTCGTGTCTCGGGAAGAAGCCGCGGCGGGCAAGCGAGCGGCGCTGGAGATCGACCCCATAAAACCGGTCGGCGGATACCGCTCGGGTGATTATGCCGGCAATGTCCTGTTGCTGTTCAACGCCAGGGCGCCGGGAGAATGAAGCACCCAGCATCGAATCTATCGGGGATGACACGAATGGACTGTTTGAAAAAATTGACCGGCAAACTGGCGTTGCTGATGACGCTGTGCGTGCCTTCGGCAGAGGCGGCGAATCAAGAGATCCGCGCGTTGTTCAGGCCCGATCCAGCGCAACCGAACAGGAACGTGTTTATCAACAAGACGCCCAATAGCGGTTATTGCGCGATCTATCCTGCCGAATGTGCGGCCAACCAAACGTTCAGCATTCAGGTGCCGATTCGTTTCAATTCCACTCGCCCCATTGTGCCCGGCAGCGGTGGTGTGGGGGTGAAAGCGCCCGCCAATTGGCGACAGCTGACCGTCACCAATCGCGATACCCAGGAAACGGAAACCGTCGAAATACGCATCACTGGCATGGGTTCAAATTATTTACTGAGCGATACAGCCGCCAATCTGGTGGGGGTGACCGACATCCTCGAAGGCCACCAAAAGCTCTGGACCGACAGCGGTTGGGTTTACGCAGCCCCACCTTGTCTGTACAGCGGTGTAGGAAGTTACGCCCCTTCGTCCTATCGTTTTTTCTGGAAGACGCCAGTGCAAGCGGCCTGTACCAAGTTGCCCGCCTACACCATCCCGAGCATGGCGTTCGAGAGCGTCGATTTTGCCTATGAGTTGCGTACGCCCAATCCCTTGGGTATGTCATCCGGGCTTTACACCGGATCGATGGTGTATTCCGTCGGGCCGGGTGGTGATTTCGACATGGGGCCGATGATGGCGCCGGAGGACAGTTTGCTGAGCCTGGATTTCGTGCTGGATGTTCAGCACACCCTCAAGGTCGACCTGCCACCGGGTGGGAACAAGGTGACGCTGGAGCCGGAGGGCGGCTGGCAATCCTGGATCGAAAGTGGCCGCAAGCCGACCCGCATCTACCGCGACCAGCTGTTTTACATCTCGGCGTCGTCGCGCTTCAGAGTCATGTTGCAGTGTGGGCCGGGCGGGAGCAGTTGCACTTTGTGGGGAAGGAGTAAATTCGCCCTTGTGGATACAAGACTCAGTCTGCCCGACGGAATCGAGGACAACAACGGACCGGTCAGGGACCTCTGGCTGCAAAACGGCGTTTGGTATGGACCCTTTCAGCCCAGGTTTTATGCGGATCGAAAAGCGGGGAAATTGCGTTTCGAGGTCTATAAGGGTTCCATCGATGTTGTGGTGCAGCCCGGAAACAATGACACGTTCAGCGGCGACATCACCGTTATCTGGGACTCGGAGGTGTGACGCTCCGGTAAAAACCACAGCAAGGCTCCTGAAGCCCAGGCAAACGTCTGGCTTCAGGAACCGGTCAACCGTTTACAGCACGTATTTATCCAACAGCACCCGGGTCAAGTTTCGTCCCAATTGCAGTTTCTCATCGGCCAGCGTGTTGACGCTTTCCGAGTAAGTCTGCTCGTTGATTTCGCCGGCTTCCCTGCGTTGTTCGATAAGTCGCAACTTCTCATCGAAGGCCCGATCATTCGACCGGAACTTCCAGTCATGGATCTCGCGCAGGTACTGGTCCCAGAACGGCTGTTCGAGCATGGCGTCAAGCAAGCCATTCCCTTCCTCCAACGCCAGCACGGTGGCATAGGCCTGTTCGATGGCGTCGTCGCTCACGGCGGCCATATCTTGATAAAGCATGCCCTCCGATTGCCAGGGCAACCGAAGGCGCGATGCCAGACGCGTCTGATACGCCAGGTAAATTTCCACTTCTTCGGCCCTGCTCGGGCGAGAAAGTGCATCGGCCCGGGCAATGTCATTGACCCGTTGCAAGCGCGCTGCGCCCTTGCTCAATTTCACCAGCCGGGCTTCCAGTTCGGCGGCATTGGTCGAATAGGCATACGCCTGGGACGCAAGCGCCTGCACGCCCATGTTGTTGAAAACTTCGGAGCTGGCATCCGCGCAGCTGGTGGGTTGCTCGGCGGTCTGAAACAGTTTTTCGCGCAGTGGCGTATCCAGATCCACCGCATCGATCAGTTCCCAGACACGACGGGACAGGGCTTTGCGGCTAGCACCACCGGCTCTGAAGTCGGCCGATTGGGTCAGGCTATCGATGATCCTGAAGAAGCCCTCGCTGTTCGGCTCGTTCATCAGGTTGTCCCAGGCCTGCGCTCTGTAAGTCCCCAGGCCAGGCGAGTTCGCACCCCAGAGCGATGAGTCATCATCGACCGGCCATTTAGCACGCGCATTGCCGGCCATGGGGGCGTAGGTGTTCTGGCGCGGCAAGCCCACTGAGTCGCGGTACTGGAACAGGATCTGGCGTTGGGTCTCGTGCAAGGAGTCGATGTCCAGCCGTGCGCGTGCTACCACCAATGCTTGCCTTGACCCGTTGACAACAGTAGGTACGGTCTTGATCGGATTATCCCGCAGATCAAGAAAAAACCCCTTTGGACGCTGTTTGTTCAGCAAGCCGTCTGGCCATTTATCGATCCCGGTTTTTGAAAGGTTGAGCACTTTCAGGCGTGGCATGCGCTCGACATCGGGCGGCTGGCCCAGCGGGTTGTTGTCGAGGCGCAGGGTTTGCAGGCGAGTCAGATTCCTCAATCGCTCGACGGTCTCTGTATCCAGCGCAATATGGTTACCGCTCAGACGCAGGGTTTCGAGCAGGTGCATGCTGGCCACCTTGTCTGGAAAACGGGTCAGCTGACAGCGACGTGCACTGAAATGACGTAGCTGGGTAAAGCTTTTCAATAATCCCTCGGTGCCTGGCGAAAATGTCATCTCATCCAGGTTCAAGGTGCTGATCTGTTCAAGGTACGGGCGGATGTCTGGCAGCTTTTTCCACCAGGGCTCCAGGTTGAAGCCGCGGAACTCATTGGACAAGTCCAGCGCATAACCTTGGTCAAAGCGAGTGCTGCGCTCACCGAACACCAGGGTTTTTCGCTGGAAGCAATCCATCAGGCGATCAGTGATGAAAGTGATTTCCCTGGGCGCAAGGAGCGTATTGTCGGGCTCGAATGGCGTGTTTTTTATTTTCCATGCGTCAAGAATGTTTTCCAGCCCTGTGAGTTCTTGCTTCAAGTTGCTTAGCAACTGGACAGGATCCGCACCGGGAGGCAGGGAACGAATGAAGTTGTCGACTTCGTGTTCACGCAGGTGCGGATACAGATTTTGCACCCGTTGCTCCAGGGTGACGGGCTGTCTGGAGAAAGCAGGGCCGCGCAACAGCAGGCTCGTTTCCAGCTCCGCCACTGGCCGGATGGAAGGTTCCAGCAAGAGCGTGCGGCGTTCGGCCGGTGCCAGGGTTTTGGCCATTATCCATTGCTTGAAGGCTTGTCCCTGGCCCAATCGATAACCTATTGACCGGCGTGCCTGCTCCGGCAAGGCGCGCAGCAGCGCTTCGTGAAAGTCGACAGCCTCGGAAAGCGGGCGATGTTGACCGTCGACAACTTCATAACGACCGTCTCCCACCTGTAAGAGCAGGCGTACTTGAGTGGCATCGTCAGGACCGACGCTGCAACGCAAAGAACCATCGGCGGTGCTGTCACGTATCTCCACGCGCAGATCGCCCAAGGCCTCGCTGTTGAATCGCAGCGCGTTGAGCGCCAGTCGCTCGGTGTCGGCTGTCATTCGTTCGTTCTGGTAGAAGCCTTCACTGGCCCGTGTCGCGCGGGTTTCAAAAGCACACTCACGGGCACGGCTTTTGAGGTCCAGCGGCAGGCGTCGCTGTTCGACAACGATACGCAGATCGTCTTGCCGGGCATGGGCCACCAGGCGTTCGGCGATGATCGTCGGCAGTTCAGGGTATTGCCGCTGCAAGACTTGAACGCGTCGATCGGTACTGCGTTGGCGAGAGCGATAGACGTAATCGGCGATGTCGGTCTTGCGCCCTTCGACCCGGTTGGCCAGGCGATCACGCAAACTCTTTACCTTCGCCTGCCTGGACAATCCCGGTCCGACCAGCGCTTCGAGCTGTGGCTCATCGAGAAACCTGACGACCCGCTCCGGTAACCTGCCTGCCATCACCTCCGCCAGCCCGATCTCCAGCGTCTGTTCCGGCCGGGCATTGGCGTTGCCGTACAGGCGGGAAGCACCGAGCAGGTCGGAGCGTTCATACACCCTCAAGGCATGGTCGGACGGCCAGCCCGGCAGTTCGGTGATCATTTGCTCGAACCAGTGCGATGACGGGTCTATCGGGCTTCCCGAACGAATTTGCGTCGTTGTGGCGGCAACGTCTTCCATCGCCTTGAAGCGGTTCACCGTGTCTTCCAGCAATAGGGGTGGTTCGGCATTTTCGCCGTGCATGCGCCGCAGTGCGTCTTCTTCGGTGCCGCTGATCAAGCGGATGTTTTCCAGTTGCCGTGAGCTCAAGCCATCGGTCATGTGCCCCAGCCGTTGCATCAGCTTCGGGCCTTCCCAGGTCAACGGGTTTTCACCTTCGTGGCGCCAGGCACCACGACCGTTATGGTCCAGTTTCGGTGCATAGGCTTCGGGACGGGTGGGATGTTGAAGTCGATACTGCGCGGTTTGCGGATCTTTTCGAGTCACATAGTGGCGACCCTCCAAAGGAAGAATGTCCCGGCCTTGATGGCGATGCAGACCCAATCGGTCGGGCCTGGAATCGGTTGGCAGCGACAGGTCTGGATGGGCGTAGGGCTCGATGTCCGGGTGCCACAAGCGGGTTTCACCGGTGGCCGAACTCACCGGTTGCAGGCTCTCGACCCATGCAGAAGCCTTGAGCCGGAACGCGTCGGCGATGCTCGCCCCGGCGGCAAACGCAGCCAACTGAACCACGTCGGTCACGACCCCCACAACGTGATCCGCTGCTTGTGCCCATAGTCCTTCAGCCAGGTCCACAACGCCTTCAATGACATCACTGGTCAGTTGATACACCGTGTAGGCCAGCATGAGTTCGCCCAGCCCAGGAATGAACGGTGTGGCAATCAACAGGGCGGCATTGAAAATATCGATGACTATTTTTTTGAAGTTGTCCCACCAGGCCCACCGGGCCTTGCGATCGGTATCGGCGGTCGACACGGCGATGTCCCGCGCGTCATTGAGAATCTTGTTCAGTTTGTTTTGATAAAGATGTACCCAGAGTTCGCCGGTGATCGGCACGATGTCGAAACTCAATCGTGGGTTGTCGATCGGAACTTCGCGCCAGTTTGGGCGTGGGTCCGAGGCTTCCTTTCGATGCCACTTGACCTCGAACAGACGTTGTTGCAGCCCGCCGAAGAAATGCCCGCGTTGCGAATGGTCGATGAACCGGCTGAAGAACTGACGGTACGTCATCCCGGTGGAAGCGATAAGCGCGTCGTCGCGCAGCTGGCGCGTCAGTTCATTCATGAACGCGACGGGCGAGGGGTATTGCTTGAGCGGGTGCTGCGGATCCTGCGGCACATAAGCGATGACTGGCATCACCTCGTGCGATTGTTCCAGGTCTGCAGTGATCAGCACGATGCCGGTCAAGGGGCTGTCGAGAATGGACAGGTCGGCAAATTGCACCGGCTTGCCTTTCCAGGTGGTGTTGCGCTGGCCCTCCAGCATTTCAATGAACATGTCGCGGGCACCGGCGTCGATATCGCCGGTCATCGTTGCCTGTTCCACGGCGGCTCTGAACGCGGCTTTCTCGCTTTCAACGATACGGCTTTGGAGCCAGTACTTTGCAAGGCGATCACCCTGCAACAACTGCTCTTCCAGGTATCGGGTGTAGCGGGCGCCGATGTCCAGCTCACGGCATAACGTCTGGAACCTTGCGATGGAGAGTTTGTGTTTGATGGGCAAGACATCGAACTGACCACGCTGATCGGGCTGGCTGATGTAATCCGAGTCCGGTTCGCAGGTTTCGCCAGGCGCGAAGTTGTGCAGGGCGGCGTCGATCAGCGAAACAGTATGGGTGAAGACCCCCCCGGACGTATTGATGAAGGCATACCAAGGGAGTTCTTTGGGCAGATAAAGATGCAAATACGTTTTCTTAACGTCGACATCGATATCCAGTTTCTTCAGCGCATCGGTGAGTAGGGGCTCGGCAAATTCATAAACGTTTTGTAAGTCGTCGAGAAACCGATCCACCTTGTTGCGGGAAGACCAGAGTTCGAGGCTGGCTTTTTGTAAACGCGATCGATCGAGTGCAGAGGCTGTCTTGAGCCAGGGCGCGGGCGTTTTTTCGGCGCGGCCCAGTTCCCGGACATTTCGCAATGAAGTGCTTTGAAAGACCGGATGAATCCGGCTTTTGATCAACTCGTAGTGCCGGCCTTTATGGTCGGTTGTCGACGTACTTCCTTGTAAGTCTGGCATGTTGTTAATAAACCTTGAGTGTTGATGGGCGTCATTAGCCTAACGCCCAAGGCTCAAAGTAAAAGTCTGAATTATTGTTGCTTGAACAGTGTTTTTGCTCTCAACGCATTGGAATTATCCATTCCGAAAATAATTAATTACCGCGGCACAACGTAATGGTTCTGTTAACGCCGCGCGACATCAGTTGGCTTGCAACCTGTTTTGCTGCCGGGTCGCAGGTACGGTATGAGAATCGGTGCCATGCCCTTGAGTACTTGCACCGGCAGCGCCGAGGTGAATTTGAAGTTTTCCGCCGAGCTTCCCGGCACGAAAGCGGTCAGGGTGCCGAAGTGGGTATCGCCTATGTAGAACACGAACGTGGCCGTGCGGTTGAGCGATTTGGAACTCAGAATCCGCCCGCCGGAACCGATGGCCTGGATGCGGTTGTCACCGGTACCGGTCTTGCCGCCCATGGCCAGTGGGCTGCCATCCGGCAGTTTGAAACTGCCGGACACGCGTTTGGCCGTACCGGCATCCACCACCTGGGAAAGGGCTTCGCGCATGGCGGTGGCGACCTCGGACGGCATCACTCGTTTGCCGACGTTCGGGTCATTGATCAATTTGGTTTCATACGGCGTGTTGGCCGCGAAGTGCAGGCTGTCGATACGCAGGGTCGGCATGCGTACACCGTCGTTGAGGATGGTGCCGATCAGCTCCGCCAATGCAGCCGGACGGTCGCCGGAACTGCCGATGGCGGTGGCCAGTGAGGGCACCAGGTGATCGAATGGGTAGCCGACTTTCTGCCAGCGCTGGTGAATGTCGAGGAATGCTTCGATCTCCAGCATGGTGCGGATGCGACTGTCGCGGGCACCCTTGTGCCGGCTTTTGAACAGCCAGCTGTAAACCTCCTGGCGCTCGAACTGGCTGGCTTTGACAATGTCGCCCCACTTGGCGTCGGGGTGATTGAGCAGGTAGCCCATCAGCCACAGGTCCAGCGGGTGAACCTTGGCGATGAAGCCCTGGTCCGGCAAGTCGTAAGAGCCGGGAGCGTAGGCCTCGTAGAGCCGTGCGAGACGCTCGTCCGTGAGTTTCTCAGTGAGCTTGGCACCCGTGAGGTGTGAGCGCACGAAGGCGTTGAAGCTTGCCTGACTGGCTTGTGGCAGCAGGTAGCGGTGCACGGCGGCCATGCGGATCGGGGTCGGGCGCATGCTGTCGAGGAAGGTCTCGAGCCGTTCCTGGGTGTCCTTGTTCTTGTACTTCTTCCAGAACTTGAGCAGGAAGGAACTACCCTCACGGTCGGCGAATTCGGCCAGGTATTCCTGACGCCGCGGGTCACGGTCGTCCTTGAGCAGTTCGGCACTGCTGTTCGGGCCGGAGTAGGTGGTGTAGCGCACCAGGTCACGCATCAGGCGGATGAACGGCAGGTTGATCGACTCGCGCAGGGCGTCGCGCAGGGTCGGTATGCGGTCGTTGTCCTCCTTGCGGAAGTTGTGGAACACATGCAGGCCACCACCGGTGAAAAACGCCTCGCCGGGGCTGGCGGAGTATTTGCGGTCCAGGGCGGCGCCGAGCATTTTTTGCAGGTCGCGGTCCTTGTTTTCGATCAGGTAGTCGACCGCCCAGCGGCTCAGGCGGTCCTGCTCCGGCACGTCGACTTTCTTCAGTTCCGGGACGGCCATGCCAGCGTATTTGTCGTGCAGCTCGGCGATGATTTGCAGGTAGGTGGTCAGCACACGCATTTTCGCGGTGGAGCCCAGCTCCAGTTTACTGCCTTCGTTGATGTCGAATGGCTGGTCGGTACTGTCAGTCTGCACCCGCACCCGAGAGCCGTCCGGGGTCAGTTCGAACAGGGTGAAGCTGTAGCGCACCTGGGTGGTGCTGGTGGGGGTCAGAAGGCGTTCGCCCATCAGACCGATTTGCGTGGCAAACGCAGGGTCGGCCAGTTTTTTCAGGTACTCGGTGGCCTCGGCTTGCAACTCGCCTTGCAGGGTGCTGGTGGCGGACAGGTCAAGGCGGTCGAGGTCATACAGCGGTCGGTTGAGCATGCCGGCCAGGCGGCTGCGCGCGACACTGATGCCCTTGTTGGCTTCGATCGGTTGAATGGTCGGTTGGGTGGCCCAGTCGCGGTAGGTCACTTTGCTGGCCAGGGCGGCGGCGGCGAACTGAGCGTCGATTACATGGTTTTGCGCCAGCAGGCGAATATGGCTGTCGGTGAGGTCGGCCAGTTCATCGTGACCCTTGGTCAGGTAATGCGACGGGCGGCGCTGGGCGATCATCAGCGACAGCATTTCACGCAGGGCCAGGCCTTTTTCCGCCATGGTTTTTGGGTCTGTTGCTGTGCTGGTCAGGACTTCGTTGGCCTTGTTGAAGTCGGAGCCATACCACACGCGCAAGCCCTCAGCCATGCCATGCACTTCGCCGTGGCCCGGTACGGCCGACAGCGGCACGCTGTTGAGGTAGTCGCGAACCACGTTCTGCCGGGCTTCCAGGGTTTGTGGCCCAGCCTGATAGGCGCGTACGGTGGCGGAAATCATCTGGCGAATTTTTTCCGCGCCATTGACCGTCAAGCCATCGGGGGAGTGCCGGTACTTTTCCAGTTGCGTGGCCAGGGTACTGCCGCCGGCGGATTGGCCGGGTACGTGAAACAGCTTGGCCACCTGTGACCACGCCGCCATGCCGAACCGTGGCCAGTCCACCGCCGGGTTGGCCAGCGGTTGTCCGGGGTCCAGCAGGAAACGGTTCTCGATGAACAGCAGGCTGTTGACCACTACCGGCGGGATCGAGGAAAAGGATGAATAAAGCTGCTGCGGATAGTTGTACTGGTACAGCGGCGCTGCGCGGCAATCGGTGATCGACAGCCCGGCCTGGATTTTCTCGGCATAAGGCACGAACAGGCCCTTGTCGCTGTACTTCAACAGCGCCGGAGAAAAGCGGGTTTGCGCCTCAACGACGAAATTGCGCTTGATCAGGCGCGGCAGGAATTCATCCAGCGAGCTGTAGCCAAGGCGCCGATCGAACGGACCGTCGCCCGGATAGCGAATCGCATCGCTGGGGCCGGGTTTGAGCTCATAGTTCAGGGACGCGGCGTATTTACTGACTTCCCGGGCCTGGAATTTCGAGGTACGCATTTCCCTCGCAGCCGCCAGCCCCACGACAATCGCGATGATCAACAGCAATAGCCAGAACGCTCCCCATCCGTGCCTGGAGCGACGGGGTTTTTCAGGTATAGGCGCTTGATCCTCTTGTTCAGTCGGAACCACGGTTTTACTCGAATCGGTTTGCCACAAAGCGCCCATAGTCGACTGATCCATTTACGCAGATTGATCGGACTTGACTCAAGCTTAGACGGTGGTTGGCGAGGGTGAAAAAAATGTGAAGGGTAAAACGTCGGATAAAGGCCTAGTGCCATTCAGTTAAGGGGGCGACCAGCGCTGATTAGCCTGTGGCGAGGGAGCTTGCTCCCGCTGGGCTGCGTAGCGGCCCCAATACCGGTAATTGCGCTTCGTCTGATAAATGGGATCAGCCGAATTGCGCCTGCTACGCAGGCGAGCGGGAGCAAGCTCCCTCGCCACAAAAGCAGTCGGCTGGAATGCTTGTTTTAGACATGTCTAAGGGGTAAATGCGGCTTTGGCAGGGGCATGACGATGCACCATTGTTGTGCAATACTCCGCGCCGTTTAAATGGCGAAAATTCCTGCAATATCCAGGTGATGCCTCTCCAAGAGTTGGGTTATTGCCGGGGTTTATTACTGAATTTATTGGTTTATATAGTGAATATCTCTGTCGTCGGCTTTTTATACTGCCCGACCCGCTGATCTTGCAGGTTTTATCCTGCAGGACGGTTCTGCTTACAACGCAGGTCCGGTTACGCGAAGCAACTGGCTTATCGGTCGGGAGCCTCAACGCTCGGCGGTCATATCCAACAACAAGATGAGGTGCCCCTTATGCCCGTAGGCAATCACCAGCCCAACGGCGAGACCGCTCAGGGCGGTCCGCTTAAACGTGAACTCGGCGAGCGGCATATTCGCCTGATGGCACTCGGTGCCTGTATCGGCGTCGGCCTGTTCCTCGGTTCAGCCAAGGCCATCCAAATGGCCGGCCCCGCCATCATGTTGTCCTACATCATCGGCGGCCTGGCGATCCTGGTGATCATGCGCGCCCTCGGCGAGATGGCCGTGCACAACCCGGTCGCCGGCTCGTTCAGCCGTTACGCCCAAGACTACCTCGGCCCGCTGGCGGGCTTCCTGACCGGCTGGAACTACTGGTTCCTGTGGCTGGTGACCTGCGTCGCGGAAATCACTGCCGTGGCGGTGTACATGGGCATCTGGTTCCCCGACGTGCCGCGCTGGATCTGGGCGCTTGCGGCGTTGATCAGCATGGGCTCGATCAACCTGATCGCGGTCAAGGCCTTCGGTGAATTCGAGTTCTGGTTCGCCCTGATCAAGATCGTCACCATTGTTGCGATGGTGTTAGGCGGCATCGGCATTATCGCCTTCGGTTTCGGCAACGACGGCGTGGCCCTGGGCATCTCCAACCTGTGGAGCCACGGCGGCTTCATGCCCAACGGTGTAACTGGCGTGCTGATGTCGCTGCAGATGGTGATGTTCGCCTACCTGGGCGTGGAAATGATCGGTCTGACCGCCGGTGAAGCGAAGAACCCGCAGAAAACCATTCCCAATGCCATCGGCTCGGTGTTCTGGCGCATTCTGCTGTTCTACGTCGGCGCGTTGTTCGTGATCCTGTCGATCTACCCGTGGAACGAAATCGGTACCCAGGGCAGTCCGTTCGTCATGACCTTCGAGCGTTTGGGCATCAAGACCGCAGCGGGCATCATCAACTTCGTGGTGATCACCGCTGCGTTGTCGTCCTGCAACGGTGGCATCTTCAGTACCGGGCGCATGCTCTACAGCCTGGCGCAGAATGGCCAGGCCCCGGCCGGGTTCGCCAAGACCTCGAGTAACGGTGTGCCGCGGCGTGCGTTGCTGCTGTCGATCGGCGCGTTGCTGCTGGGCGTGTTGCTCAATTATCTGGTGCCGGAAAAGGTGTTTGTCTGGGTGACGTCCATCGCCACCTTCGGCGCGATCTGGACCTGGGTGATGATCCTGTTGGCCCAGCTCAAATTCCGCAAAGGCCTGAGCGCAAGCGAAGCGGCCGGCCTGAAATACCGTATGTGGCTGTACCCGGTCAGCTCTTATCTGGCGCTGGCGTTCCTGGTGTTGGTGGTCGGCCTGATGGCGTACTTCCCGGACACCCGCGTGGCGTTGTATGTGGGACCTGCGTTCCTGGTGGTGCTGACGGTGCTGTTCTACATGTTCAAGTTGCAACCGACGGATGTTTCGCAAGGCGCCGTGCGTTCGGCTTCGTAAGTTGTAACCGTTGTAGGAGCAAGCTTGCTCGCGATGAACTCAAGAACGCCGCGTTCCGTCAGTAAACACGCGTCTTCGTTAAAAACCATCGCGAGCAAGCTCGCTCCTACAGGATTGCGGTCGATCCTTGGGCTGCCTGAGCAGTCCGGTTCAACCGCTTGTTGAACTCAAGCCAGGTCGCCAGCAGCGCCATCAATCCGGCGCCCGCCAGCGCCGTGAAAATCTGCATGGCAAACGCGTCGTCGGTCAACGCATTGACCATGTCCGCCAAGGGCGCCAGCAGCACGCCCAGGCAGAAAATCTCCAGCGAGAAACGGCCCATGCGGCAACTTTGTTGCGCGAGCCAGTTTTGCGTCCATCGGCTGTCGGGAATCAACTTCGCCGTGACGTAGGCCAATGCGAGGAAATGCAGCAGGCGCACGGGGGACAGGTCGGTCTTGCTGATTGGGTACAGCAGGTTCTTCAGGCTTGTCGGCACCACGGCATCGTGTAGATCTGACCAACGCCACAGAACGGTCATCACACCCGCGGCCACGACATACAGCGCTGCACTGACAAACAACGGCTGGCGTAGCAACGGGCGAGTGTCGGGCGGGTGCGGGCGCTGGCTGTGAATCGCAGCGGCACCACCGAGTACGAACAGCAACTGCCAGGCAACCGGGTTGAAATACCACACGCCGTCCTTGATGGCCGCCAGGTTCCAGCCCGCCAGTGGCACCATCAGATACAGCGCCAATGACATCGCGACCACTACCCAGGCCTTGCGCACCAGTACGGGCAGCACCAGGGGTAAACCCGCCAACAGCACGATGTACAGCGGCAACGGGTCCATCAGGTTGGGCTTGAAGCGCAACAGCAGTTCATCGATCAGGGCCTGCTGCGGGTTGCTGATGAAGTGATGCATGCCCATTTCCTCCACCAGGTCCCGTGTTTGCACATGGCTGTTGGCGAAAAACACAATGCCCATCAGCATCGCCAGCAGGAAGATATGCACCACGTAGAGCACCCACGCCCGGCGCAGGATTTTCACGCAGGCGATCAGAACGCCTTCGCGCGCCAGGACTTTGCCGTACGCCAGCACCGCCGCGAAACCTGCCAGAAACACGAAAACCTCGGCGGCATCGCTGAAACCGAAGTTACGCAGGGTGATTTGCCCCAACGGGTTATGGGGCACGTGATCCCAAAAGATGAAGATCAATGCCAGACCACGAAAAAAGTCGATCCGGTGATCGCGCGCTAACGTCATGACAACAGGCTCGTAACAGCAGGTAAATTGGCTTGGCCGTGGGCGCAAAAGGCCGTGGGGCCAAGCGGCGGCGCGCAGGGTGGACTGATTCGCGGGCAATTGCAAAACCGGGATATTACCGGATGTCTCAGGCGTTGCCCCAAGGCTCAACCGCTGGTCTGAAAGGTCCGTCGACTTGCGCTTTCTGACAGTAGACAGGCTCCAATATTAATGAGTGCAACGTTTTTAAAACGGGAGCCTCACATGAGACTGTTGTGGAAGGGGCTGTCCAGTTACACAGTGATCGGGGTCGCCAACACCCTGATTCACTGGCAGGTCTTTTTCCTGCTGAACGTGGCAGCCGGTCTCAGTCAGGCGCTCAGCAATCTGGCCGCCTTCTGCGTGGCTGCGTCGTTTTCCTTCTACATGAACGCGCAATTTACCTTCACCGCCAGTGTCACGGTCGCCGGTTATCTGCTGTTTCTTTTGGGCATGGGGGCATTGAGCCTGGGGGTCGGCCATCTGGGCGACGTCTGGCAATTGCACGGTTTGCTCACCGTGGCTCTGTTTTCGGCGTTGAGCCTGGTGTTCGGTTTCCTGTATTCCAAATACGTGGTGTTTCGCGAGCGTGATCAATGAAAATCTCGCTCATTGTCCCGGTGTTCAATGAAGAGCAGGCGATCAACCTGTTTTATCAGGCAGTGAGACGCGAGTTGCACCTGGGCGATGCCGAGGTCGAGATCGTGTTCATCAACGATGGCAGCTCCGACCGCACGGCCGAACAGGCTACGGCACTGGCCCAGGCGGATGATCAGGTCCTGCTGATCAACTTCTCGCGCAACTTCGGTAAGGAACCGGCACTGTTTGCCGGCCTGGAACATGCCAGCGGCGATGCCGTGATTCCCATGGATGTCGACCTGCAGGACCCGATCAGTGTCATCCCGTTGTTGGTCGAACAATGGCAAAAGGGCGCCGATGTGGTGCTCGCCAAGCGGCGCAATCGGGACGTCGACGGCTACCTCAGGCGTCACAGTGCGTCAATTTTCTACCACGTGCTCAATCGCATCGCCTACACGCGCATCGAGGAAAACGTCGGGGACTTCCGGCTGATGGATCGCAAGGTGGTCGACGTGATCCGTTCCCTGCCCGAGCACCAGTTGTTCATGAAGGGTGTGTTGTCGTGGGCCGGGTTCAACACCGTGGTGGTGGAGTACGAGCGGGCCGGGCGGGTGGCGGGGAGCAGCAAGTTCAATGGCTGGAAACTGTGGAACCTGGCCCTGGAAGGCGTGACCTCGTTCAGTACCGTGCCCCTGCGCTTGTGGACTTACGTCGGTGGCGGCCTTTCGATTTTCGCGGTGCTGTATGCCGTCTACATGGTGCTGGACAAGATTTTCTTCGGCAACAGCGTCCCCGGTTATCCGTCGCTGATGACGGCGATCCTGTTTCTCGGCGGCGTGCAACTGATTGGCGTCGGCATCCTCGGCGAATACATCGGTCGCATCTATATCGAGGCCAAGCAGCGGCCGCGCTATGTGATCAGGGATATCGTCGGCGGCAAAAACCGGGGCGGGCGCTAGTATGGGCCGGTTCAGCGACTTCTTCGTTCGCGAACTCAGCCGGCATCAGGTCTGGCGGTTTTTTCTGTTCGCGACCTTTGTGTATGTCCTGCCATTGATCCTCGCGGACTTCCCCTACATCGATGACAACTGGCGCTCGCTGGCGGCGGGCATGGCCTGGGCTGAACAGGGGCGGCTGTTCGCCCAGCTGTTCTACAACGCCCTGACTTTCAGCCATGCAGCGCCGAACATCTTTCCCTTACCCTTGTTGATCGCCACGCTGGCCATGGCGTCGGCGCTGACCAGCCTGACGTTCCATTACTTCCGCCAGCCCACCGTCGCTTGTTGCCTGGTGCTGTTACCGCTCTGGTACACCCCGTTCTTCCTGCAGAACCTGTCTTATCAATACGACGGTCCCACCACGACCCTGAGCCTGGTGGCGGTGATCTACGCGATCACCTTTCGTCACTCTTTGCGCAGCGTGCAATGGCTGGTGCCGTCGTTTCTGATTGCACTGGCGCTGGGGTTGTACCAGATCAGCCTGAATGTGTTCCTGGGCCTGTGTTGCCTGGAGTTGCTCAGGGCCGCCAACGATAAAACCGCCCCGCTGCCATGGGGCGACCTGTTGGGCTGGAAAGCCGCCCAGCTCATCCTCGGCGGGATGATCTACAGCGTCAGTGCTGGTCCGTTCATGGACTCCAGTCGCACATCGCTGCTCGATTGGTCGGCGCATCCTTTATTGCAGATCCAGATCAACATGGGCCGGGTCCTGGAAAAAGTCGTGCTGCTGTTCAATATTGGCTGGCTCTGGGTATTCGGCGGGTTGTTGCTGTTGGCGATGGCCGGGGCGGTGCGGCTGGGACTGAACGTAGCGGCGCGTCAGGACAGCGGACCGAAGAAGCTGTTGATCGGCGTGATGTGTTTGCTGACATTGCCGGTGGTGACGCTGCTGGTGTCCGGTGTCGCGTTGTTTTTCCGCGACTTCAACGAAGGCGCCCGTACTTTGATGGGCTTCGCCGTGCTGCTGGTGTTGCTGTGCTATTTGAGTCATCTGGCGTTGGCGTCGATCCATGAACGATTGCCACTGTTGCTGATCATTCCGTTGCTGGCGATGTTGTCGCTGTCGTTCGCCTATGGCCGGGTGCTGACCATGCAGAAAACCTTCGCGTCCACGGCGCTGACCAGCCTTGATTACGACATCGCCAGCCGTCAGGCACTGCGTGAGGCCAAGCGGATCTACATGTCGGTGACTTATTCCGACTACTGGTTAACGGCGGCGGCAGGCTCATTCAAGCAGATGCCGGTGCTGCACTACCTGCTCAATACCGACTTTTACATGCTGGCCGAGAATCTGCCGAAAGCGGGTATCACCAACGTGATGGCGGAGCAGGAGCGGCGTAATGCAACACGGGTCGGCTATCAGGGCTATGTGCCGTTGGTGGATAGCCAGTTCTACCGGATTTACCTGATCGGTGATTACGGTTTTATCGTGATGAAGGAGCCGGCCCCGACCAAAACGCTGCGTTGGTGACGTGGGATTTCGACCGGGGCGGCGAGTTTGATCCTGTCCCGCAGGTTCAGGCCCACCAGGGCGTTGTGCACGAACAGCAGGCCTTCGTGCATTGGCACGCCGACATGGATATGAAGATCCCTGTGGGAGCGAGCTTGCTCGCGATGGCGGCGGGTCAGTCAACATCAATGCTGAATATGACACCGCTATCGCGAGCAAGCTCGCTCCCACATAAAAAGCAAGGTGTTGCAAAGGTCATTCAGGCATTTTGTGCCTGCAGAAAAATCGAAAACAGCTCGGACTGGGACTTGATCCCCAGCTTGCTGTACATGTGTTTCTTGTGGACTTTCACGGTTTCGACCGAGATTTCCAGCTTACGGGCGATTTCTTTACTGGAGCAACCGCTGAGCATCAAACGCCCGACATCCAGCTCCCGGGCCGTCAACTGCGCGCCTTTGAGTTGCTGCACCGAGGCTTCCAGCTGTACCCGCCAATCGGCTTGCGCCGGTGCGGGGGCCAGGGCCAGGACTTCGTTGATTTCATAGGGTAGACGCTGGCGCAACAGGCCGAGCACCCACGGCTGGATCAACGACAACAAGGCAATCTGCTGGCCGCTGAAGCGCTGCGTGCTACCCAGTGACAGGCACAGCGTGCGCTCGCCCTCGAGCTGACAATTGAACTGGATTTCGTCGGCCACCACATTCAGACGAAAGTAGCGCTGGTAATACTCGGTCAGCTCGAAGTGCTCCGGGGCCACTTCCGACAGGCGATACAGGCCGGTGCGCGACTGCTCGCGGCAGGCGATGTAGAAGGGATCGAGCAGGTACAGGCCGCGCAGATAATCCTGGAACAGTTGATCAGGGCTGCCGTCCTCGCCGGGGCACTCGGCGAACACCTGTGGGCGCTGGTCGGCACTGAAAAGCAGGGCCACCCAGCTGTCGAAGGGCACGTATTGGTCCAGCAACCGGACAAGCTGGGTCCAGAAATTGGGCTTGTCCAGGGCGTCGATCAGTTGCCCCACCGAGCGGTGCCAGGCGATGTCGTCCAACGAGAGTGTCATGCCTCTACCCCTATCGTGTTACCCCAGCGGCGTAATTCCCCGCCCGCGTGCTTGCTGCGCATACTGGCGCACAGACACCGACCGGGCAATCTTTCTGCCGCCCGGCCCATGACAAGGAATACCCATGAAGGTCGAACTCGCCCAATTGGCAGGCCGTGACAACGACACGGCCTACAACCTCGAACGCACCCTGGCGGCCATTGCCGTGTGCGCCGCCGATACGCAACTGATCCTGTTCCCCGAAGGCCACTTGATGGGCTTTCCTTCGGCGCAGTCCGTGGCCGAAGTGGCCGAGCCGCTGGACGGACCGTCCGTCAGTGCGGTGATCGCCGCCGCCCGCCAACGCAATATCGCCGTGGCCATCGGCATGGCCGAGAGCGACAGCGGTCGCTTCTACAACACCACGTTGCTGATCACCCCTGAAGGCATCGCGCTGAAATACCGCAAGACGCACCTGTGGGCTTCGGATCGCGGTGTCTACGAGGCGGGCGATCGCTACGCCACCTGCCTGTGGAACGACGTGCGTGTGGGCCTGCTGATTTGCTACGACATCGAATTTCCCGAAAGCGCTCGCGCCCTGGCGCAGTTGGGCGCCGAACTGTTGATCGTCACCAACGGCAACATGGACCCGTACGGCCCGACCCACCGCACCGCGATCATGGCCCGCGCCCAGGAAAACCAGGCGTTTGCGCTGATGGTCAACCGGGTGGAGGAGGGGGACGGTGGTCTGTTGTTCGCCGGTGGCAGCGCCCTGGTCGATCCGCTGGGCACCTTGTTGTTCGAAGCCGGACGCGAGGAAGGGCAGTTCGCGGTCGAGCTGGACCTGAACCAGCTGACGGCGGCGCGCCAGGATTATCGGTATCTGGATGATCAGAGGCTGAGGTTGCCGGGGGAGGTGGTTGAGCAGGTTGGCGGGGTGCGGGAGCTGCTGATTCCTGTGCGCTGATCCGGATTGCTTGTCGACCGGGCTGACGCCATCGCGAGCAAGCTCGCTCCCACAGGGGGACTTCAGTGGATTCAGGTTTTGTGAACGACACAAATCCTGTGGGAGCGAGCTTGCTCGCGATGGGGTCCTGACAGACGACACACCTGTTTGACCATTCACCCAAGAACAACAACACAACACCCGTAATTTGCGCCGAACTCGGCTCTGCCATAAATCCAATAAAATTCGGAGTAGTCGCTCATGGCTCGTTTGCAACGCACCCTGTCACTGGGGTCGGTGGTGCTGTTTGGCATTGCCTATATGACGCCGATCATTGTCCTCGGCACCTTTGGCATCCTTGCCCAATCCACCGCCGGCATGGTGCCGGCCGCGTACCTTGCGGCGCTGGTGGCGATGTTTTTCACCGCCATGAGCTACGGGCGCATGGCCTCGGCATTCCCGGTGGCCGGCTCGGCCTACAGCTATGTGCGCAAGGCCATCAGCCCGAAACTCGGGTTCATTGCCGGTTGGGCGGTGCTGCTCGATTACCTGTTCCTGCCCATGGCAATCTGGCTGATCGGCGCGGCCTACCTCAACTCCGCATTCCCGGCGGTACAGCAATGGGTCTGGGTGCTGGCGTTCATCGGCATCACCAGCGCGATCAACATCGTTGGCCTGAAGCTGGCCAATGGCGTCAACGCCTTGCTGATGCTGGTGCAGTTCCTGGTGCTGATCGCCTTCGTCGCGTTGTGCGTGCATTACGTCGGCGGCGATGCGAGCACGCCGTTATGGTCGATCAAACCGTTTTTCAACGGTGACATGCAGATGCCGCTGATCATGAGCGGCGCGGCCATCGCCTGTTACTCGTTCCTCGGTTTCGACGCAGTCAGCACCCTGACCGAAGAAACCCGCGATCCACGCCGTACCATTCCCCGGGCGATCATGCTGATCACCCTGATCGGCGGGCTGATTTTCGTCGGTGTGTCGTACTTCGTACAGATCGCCCATCCGTCGTTCCAGTTCGACAGTGTCGACTCGGCAGCCTATGAAATTGCCCGCAACATCGGTGGCGACCTGTTCGTCTCGATCTTCCTGATCGGCCTGATCGTCGGCCAGTTCGCTTCGGGGCTGTCGGCCCAGGCCAGCGGTTCTCGGCTGCTGTATGCCATGGGCCGCGACGGCGTGCTGCCGAAAGCGTTTTTCGGCACCTTGCACGAGCGCTTCGGCACGCCAATCAACAGCATCCTGCTGTGCGCGGTGGTGGCGTTGCTGGCACTGAAACTGGACGTCACCACCTCGACCTCCTTCATCAACTTCGGCGCGTTCCTGGCGTTCAGCCTGGTCAACCTGTCGGTGATCTTCCATTACTGGATAGGTGGCGAGAAAAAAGGCCCGCGCGAATTCGTGCTGTTCCTGCTGTTCCCGTTGATCGGCCTGGCAGCTGATTTATGGCTGATGGTCAGCCTCGATCATCTGGCGATTTATCTGGGGTTGAGCTGGCTGGCAATTGGCGTGGTGTACCTGGCGGTGTTGACCGGTGGTTTGCGTCGGCAGCCGCCGGAGATGGATTTTCAGGAAACGCTCTGAGGCGCCGTCAGGCAGCCGGTCGGGTTTGGCGTAGCGGCAGTTGTACGCGAAATGTAGTACCAGCCCCCAGTTTGCTGCTCACCGAAATATTGCCACCATGTTTTTTCACGATGCCATAGGACAGGGACAAGCCAAGCCCTGTCCCTTGGCCTACCGGTTTGGTGGTGAAAAACGGGTCGAAGATTTTTGGCAGGGCGTCGGGTGCGATGCCTGATCCTGTATCGGCAACTTCGATCCACGCCGTGTCGCCCTGTGTCCCGGTGCTAAGGGTGATGGTGCCGCGTTCGGGGCCCATGGCCTGCGCGGCGTTGACCACGAGGTTCATGATGACCTGGTTGATTTGCGAGGGCAGGCACTCGATTTCCGGCAGCGCCTGGTAGTCCTTGACCACATCGGCCTTGTACTTGAGTTCGCTGGCGACGATGTTCAGTGTCGACTCGATGCCCTGTTGCAGATTGGCCCACTGCCATTGCTGATTGTTGTCGATCCGAGAGAAGTCCTTGAGGTCCCTGACGATCTGCCCGACCCGGCTGATTCCTTCCTTCGACTCCTTGATCAACAGCGGCACGTCCTCGCGCAGGTACTCAAGTTCGATCTGTTCACGCAAGTGCGCAAGTTGCAGTGCTGTCTGGCTGCCCGCCAGAGCCTGTTCCGCGTTGTGATAGGCGTCGAGCATGGTCAGCAGTTGCTCAAAGTAACCATCCAGAGTGCCAAGGTTGGAGGAGATGAAGCCGATCGGATTGTTGATTTCATGCGCGACACCGGCGGCCAATTGGCCCAGTGAAGCAAGCTTCTCCGATTGAACCAACTGGCCTTCCAGTTGCTTGCGCTCGTCGATCTCGCGCTGCAATGCCTCGCTGGCCTGCTTGAATTGGGCTGTGCGCTGATCCACCAGATGTTCCAGGTGATGCATCTGCAGCGAAGCTCGTTCGGTCATTTCCCATTTGGTCAGCAGGGTGTTGGCCATTTGCTGCACTTCGATGTTGTCGAACGGTTTCTTCAGGATCAGCAGTCGGTCATGGGCATGCAGACGATCGAGCAGATCGTCCCAGGAATAATCAGAGTAGGCGGTACAGACCACCACCTGTAATTGCGGATCCTGCTGCCACAGGTGTTCGATGGTTTTTGCCCCGTCCCAGCCGTCGGGCATGCGCATGTCGACAAACGCCAGCGCGTAGGGGCGTTGCTCCTGCAGGGCCCGGTTGAGTTTATCCACGCCTTCTTCGCCACCATAGGCCGAATCCAGTTCGAACGTCGGGCGCTCGGGCCTGGCCTGTTCGCCAAACAAGGCGGCTTCCATCTCGTCGAGTTCTGCCGACCGAGCCTGGGGCGGGGTGAGGATCTTGCGAAAATCGTCGTGGATCGACGGCATATCGTCGATCAACAGAATGCGGCGGTTCGAGAGCCCGCTCATGCGTTCTCCGTTACGGCGATCAACGGTATCTGCAGGGTAAACAGCGCGCCCAGGCCCGGGCCGTCGCTGTGTGCGGTGAGATGGCCGTTCATTTCGATGGCCGCCAGCGCGCAGCTGTGCAGGCCGAAACCATGACCTTCCTTGCGGGTGGTGAAACCGTGGGCAAAAATCCGCGTCATGTTTTCCGGGGCGATACCTTCGCCATCATCCTTGACACTGATTTCCAGGAACGTGTCGTCGACGATTCGCACGCCGAGGGTCATTTCCCTGGGCCGGTCGTTGAGGCCGGACATTGCGTACTTGGCATTGCTGATCAGGTTGATCAGGATCAGCAGCAAACGATGCTTGTCACCCATTACCTGAGGCACCTCACTGTATTCCCTGATCACCGAGACGTTATGCCGGGTCAGCGCGCCGGCATTCATGTGCAGGGCGTCCTCGAGCAGTTCGCTGATGTACAAAGGTTCGGTGATGCTTTTGGCCCCGGTATAGGATTGCTGGGTGGCAACGATGTCCTTGATGTGGTCGACACTCTTGCTCATCTGCCCTAGTTCGTCGGCCATTTCCTGCTGTTCGTGGGCGATGGCGTCGACCAGTTGATTGAGATAACCGGGCAGCAGCTTGCCCTTGTCGTCCTGAGTCAGGAAATGCCCAAGGTCTTGCGGATGTTCGTTGATCAGTTGCATTGCCTTGCCCAGGCCCTGGGTCTTGCTGCTGCGAAGCTTTCGCGCAATCAGGTCGGAAGAAATGTTCACGCTGTTGAGCACGTTGCCGACGTTGTGCAGCACATTGGTCGCGATTTCGGCCATGCCGGCCTGGCGTGCGGCGTCGAGCAGTGCGCTCTGGGCATTCCTGAGCTCGCGGGTACGCTCCTCGACCCGTTGTTCGAGCACGTCGTTGGCGGTCTGCAAGGCCGAATTGACCTGATTGATTTCGGCGAAGCTGCGGATCAGGCGGATAGTCAGCCAGATCAATACCAGTACCAGCAAGACGGCAAGCAGCAGCAGGTAGAAATGGTACTTCTTGTCGGTCTTCTCGGCTTGTTGCTGATCACGGTCGAGCATGCTGGTGATGTTGTCCAGACGATCGGCCACAGGGACCGCTTCGATCTCTTCGAGCAAGCCGTTGACGATCGGCTGCTCACGCAAAATCAAGGCAACGTGATTGCTCAGGATCGTGATCGGGGCATGAAACTTCATGGGCAGGCGTTGCATGTTCACCGTCAGTTTGCTCAGCCCCACCTGAATGTCGGCGGCTTTGTCGGCGGAAGTGACCTGGGCGAACTCCAGGGCACTGAGCAACAGGTCAAAGGTGTCGGTGGCGATGTTCTGCACTTGCAGCTTGTCGAGGTCAGGCAGGTTGGACAGTTGCGCCTGGATATCGTCTTCGGCGGTGGGCAGGAAGGCCAGGGAGTTGCGCAACAAGGCGTTGTGCGACTTGAACCGCTCCACCAGACGGGTCTTTTCCTGCATCGCCTGCAAAAAACCCTCGTGGGCATCGTCCCATTGCCGTGAGTTGTTGCGGCCATGACCGGACTCTATGGCGTCGAAGCGTTCCCACAGCCGGTTCATCTCGTTCATTGGTGAAACCAGAGGGTCGTAGTTATGCGAAATCGCCACCCTGGATTTGAGGATTTCGGTTTCCCACAGTGAGTCCTGCTGTTTGATCTGGCGTACCAGATCCCGGGACTCGGTGTATGCCACGGTCTGTGCCGAGCTGGATTTGAGGTAGAGAAAGACCAGGACACAAGCCAGGGTCACGGCGATGATCCCGAGAAACAGCAGGCTGGTACGCCGAGAAATTTTTTTCATGGCTGACCCTCCCTTTTGCCGCTCAGGGTCTTGAGGAACTTGATGATCAACGCTTTGTCTTCCGCGCTCGGCATGCGCCCCAACTGATACTGGAACATGATGTCCACGGCTCTTTCGAGGGTGGGCGCCGAGCCGTCGTGAAAGTAGGGGGCGGTCAGCGCGACGTTGCGCAGGCTCGGGACCTTGAACACCGAGCGGTCCGCTTCGTCACCGGTGATGTTGAAGCGTCCCTGGTCGGTCGCGGTCGGGTTGCCGCGATCGGCGATGTAATCACCGAACACCCCGAATTTCTGGAACATGTTGCCGCCGATGTTCACGCCCTGATGACAGGCAATGCAGCCGTAGTCCTTGAAGCGCTGATAGCCGTATTTCTCATCGAGGGTCAGGATGTCCGTATTGCCCAGCAGGTATTGATCGAAACGGGATCCGGGGGTGAGCAAGGTGCGCTCGTAGGCGGCCAGGGCGCTCTGTATGTTGGCCTTGGTCACTGCATCCGGGTACGCCGCGCTGAAGCCTGCGCGGTAGTCTGCATCCTCATTGATCCGCTGGAGGATGGTGTTCCAGTCGCTGCCCATTTCGTGGGGACTGGTAATGACCACGTTGCTCTGCGCCTCGAGTGTTTCGACGCGACCGTCCCAGAACTGGCGAAAGTTGAGGCTGGCGTTGAACACCGTCGGCGTGTTGATCGATACCGGTTGTCCATCGAAGCCGAGGGAAAATGCGCGGGTGTCGGCCCCGCTCTTGTCCAGTTGATGACAACTGGCGCAGGACAGCGTGTTGTTGACCGACAGGCGCGGATCACTGAAGAGCCTGCGACCGAGTTCGACCTGATTGGGGTTCTGTTTCGGTATCTCGGGCAAAGGTTTGAGCGGTTCGTCCAGCGGCGCGGCACCGGCGACTGTGCAGAACCCGTAAAACAGGAGCGCAAGAGGCAGTGGCGATTGCCTGGTGAACTCCACGCCAGGCTGCAGTTTCTGGCTGTTCATGAGTCGTCTCGCTGTTCTGCCCACCCGACGGCCAGCAGCTGTGCAAAAGCGTCTGCCGGCAAGGCCTTGCTAAAGAGGTAACCTTGGCCTTCTTCACATTGATGGGCCTTGAGAAACGCCAGTTGCTCCTGGGTCTCGATGCCTTCGGCAATGACATTCAGGTCCAGGCTCCTGCCCAGACTGATGATCGCGCCGACCAGGGCGGCATCGTTGGTGTCAATGCTCAGGCCACGAATGAACGACTGATCGATTTTCAGCACATCGATGGGGAACCGGCGCAGATAGCTCAGGCTGGAATAACCGGTGCCGAAGTCATCGATGGCCAGCCGCACCCCCAGCGTCTTCAGCCGGTTCAACGTGGTCATGGTCGCCTCGATGTTCTGCATCAGTACACCTTCGGTTATTTCCAGTTCCAGCAGGCAAGGGGGCATTCCCGTCTGTTGGAGTATCTGCTCGACACCTTCGACGAAGTCACGCTGACGAAAGTCGATGGCCGATGTGTTGACCGACATGCGGATCGCCGGCAGTCCGGCTGCTTGCCAGCGTCGTGTCTGGCGACAGGCTTCGGCCAATACCCACTTGCTCAGTGGCACGATCAGGCCGCTGTCTTCGGCCACGGGGATGAACTCGGAAGGATAGATCCAGCCATTCCCGGGTTTTTGCCAGCGCACCAGCGCCTCGGCACCGACCACCCGCCCGCTGTGCAGTTCGATTTTCGGTTGGTAGTGCAGGACGAATTCGTGCCTTTGCAGGGCCTGACGAATGCCCGATTCGATGCTCTGCTGCTCCCGGGCACGCTGGTTCATGGCTTCGATGAAAAAACCGATGTCGTTCGGGCCGCTTTCCTTGATGTTGCGCATGGCGGATTCGGCTTTTTTGATCAGGTCAATGGCCTCGAGCCCGTCATCGGGGTAAATGCTGATGCCCAGGCTGGCGGTGATGCTGATCTCATGGCCGGCGATCGACTGCGGGCAGCGCACGGCACTCAACAGTTTTTCGGCGATGCTACGGGTCTGCTGGGGGTGGTCGATGTCGCTGAGGATCACCACGAATTCGTCGGCGCCATAGCGAAAGACCGAGTCGGACTCTCGCACGTACTTGAGCAGTTGTTGCCCGACCCGTTTGAGCATTTCGTCCCCGGCGGGATGGCCCAGAGCATTGTTGATGCGCTTGAACCGGTCCAGCCCGAGAAACATCACCACCAGATGCTTGTCATGGCGTCGGCAAGTGGCCAGCGACTGACTCAGGCGATCGCCCAGCAATGTGCTGTTGGGCAGCCCTGTAAGGGCGTCGTACTGTAGCAGGTGCGACACCTTGAGCAGTTCGTGGACCCGTGCCTCGATGGTCTGCTCAAGGCTCAACAACTTAAGTGCCGCGTCCTGTGCCAGCTGCCATTTCCAGGTCAGGGCATTGGCCATCTGGCGGATTTCCAGGGTGTCGAAAGGTTTTTTCAGAATCAGCAACTGATCACCGAACTCCAGTCGTTCGGCCATGGCCTCCCAGCTGTAGTCGGTATAGGCGGTGCACAAGGCAATTTGCAGGTTCGGGTCGGCGTTCCACAGGTGTTCAATGGTTTCCAGGCCGTCCCAGCCGGGCGGCATACGCATGTCGATAAATGCCAGGGCATAGGGGCGGCTATCGGCCAGTGCGCGTTCGACCAGTTCCAGGGCTTCCTTGCCCTGGTAGGCGGAGTCGATCTGGAAGGTGAGACGTGGTGATTGCCGAGTCCCGAACAATGAGTGTTCGAGGCTGTCCAGATCCATCTCGTCGCTGGTGCTCGGGGTGAGGATCTTGCGAAAATCGGCATGGATCGCCGGTGCGTCGTCAATGATGAGAATACGTCGGTTGGTCTGGGGGAAAAGTGTTTTCATCCCTCATCCTCCCTTGAGGACGGGGGAGTGATGCTCCCGTCCCTGAGCAATCGGGCCGCTTGTTCAGGATTCAGGGCCTCGCTGAAGTAGAGGCCTTGCGCGCTTGATAACGGGTCGGCGGACTCTGGCGTGCGGGGCTGATCCGACGGCTGGACGCCTTCGGTAATGATGCCGATACCCAGGTCCCGGGCGAAGTTGACGATTGCCCGCAGGCTGTTGGCGCCAGCCGCATCCTGGGTCGCGCCATCGATAAAGGATTGGTTGAGCTTCAGGTGATTGACCCGGTAGGTTTTCAGGTAATCGAATGATGAATATTCGGTGCCGAAATCGTCGATGGCGATTTTTACCCCCAGTTCACGCAGGCGTGGCAGTACATCGTTTTGGGTCCACTTGGTTTGCGCCAGAGTCGCTTCGGTCACGTCGAAACGCAGGTCCCAGGGGGCGAGTTCCCATCGTGCAGTGGTGCGCAGAACGTCGTAAATGAATTCCGGACCACTCTTTAGCTGCGCCAGGGAGAGTTTGATCGCCATCACGGGAGGCGCCATTCCCTCGTTACGCCACAGGTTCATCTGCCGGCAGGCCTGATCCAGCACCCAGCGTCCGAGAGGGATGATGGCACCGGTCTTTTCCGCCGCGGGGACGAAAGCCGACGCCTGCAGCTCGCCGCGCCGGGGATGGCACCAGCGCACTTGCGCTTCCATGCCCAGGATCCTGCCGCTGTGCATATCCACTTCCGGAACGTAATGCAGCGTCAGTTCATCGCGTTCGATGGCCGTCATCAAGTCATTGGCGATGGCCATGCGTTCGGCCACCTCTTGAGTGATCTCCTGCGAGTGGAAGTGATATTGGTTGCGGCCCATTTCCTTGGAACGGTACAGCGCCATGTCCGCCTGGCTCAGCAGGCTGTCGGCGTCGAAGCAGGCGACGCTGTAGCTACTTATGCCGATGCTGACTGAAAGGTGCAGGGCATTGCCGGCGAGGTTGTACGGCGTCAGCAGCGCATCGCGGATATTGGCCGCCATGGCGGCGGACTGGGTCGGGTCGCTGACGTCCAGTTGCAGGATCGCGAACTCGTCTCCGCCCAGGCGTGCCACCACATCGTTTTCCCGCACGCCGGATTTGATGCGCCGGGCCACTTCCTGCAACAGCAGATCGCCCACCGGGTGGCCGAGGGTGTCGTTGATCCGCTTGAAGTGATCCAGATCCAGATAAAATACCGCGAATGCCTCTGCGCCTCGACGTGCGGCAGCAAAGGCCTGATGCAGGCGTTCGATCAGGGTGGCGCGGTTGGCCAGGCCGGTGAGCCCGTCCGTGCGGGCGAGCAAGGCCATTTTTTCCTCGGCCAGCCGGCGCTCGGTAATGTCGAGAATGATCCCCTCGACTTCCAGCAGGCGACCGTCCTGGTCCCGCACGGGAATGTAGCGGTTCTCCACCCAGCGCCATGCACCCTGGCCGGTGCGCAGGCGAAACTCGATCGAGGCGCCCAGTGCATGGCGGTCCAGCACCCGGGCCATGGCCGCATCGACACTGGCCTGATCTTCCGGGTGAATCAACTGCTGGGCCCAGTTGGCCGAGCTCACCAGATCGGCGGCGACGTGACCGTAGCGGGTGATGTTATGGGAAATGTACATCAGCGGAAACGACGGCTCGCCACGTAACCGGTAAAGGATGGTCGGGCTGTTCTGCACGATGATATTGGCATCGGACAGTTCCCGGGTGCGCTCCTGGACCGCTTGTTCCAGCAGGTTCATCTTGAGCGCGGCGTCTTCGGTCATCTGCCATTTGACCGTGAGTGCGCTGGCCATCTGGCGTATCTCGATGGCGTCGAAGGGCTTCTTGAGAATCAGCAGGCTGTCGCTCAGCGCCAGCCGTTGGTCGATGTCTTCCCAGGAGTAGTCTGAATAGGCAGTGCACAGCGCGACCTGCAATTTGGGATCGACCTGCCATAACCGTTCGATGGTTTCCAGGCCATCCCAGCCAGGCGGCATGCGCATATCGATGAATGCCATTGCATAGGGACGATCATCGGCCAGGGCGGCTTCGAGCTTGTCCAGGGCTTCGCGGCCCTGAAACGCCGAGTCCAGTTCAAAGTGCTGGGTCTGCGTGGTGGACCGGGTGCCGAACAGGAGGCTTTCGGTTTCTCCCAGACTGTCGTCTTCGACAGTGGCCGGGCTGAGTATCTTGGCGAAATCGGCATGAATCGACGCGGTGTCGTCGACGATGAGCACACGGCGATTGATGCGCGTCTGCCAGGTGTTCATGGGGCGGTACCCGCAGGAGTACACGCGTTCATTATCGGGAGCATCCTTTTCCCTCGTCACATGCCCGCTTGCAGGCTGGTTGTGCAGTCCGTTGCCTTGAGCATAGTTGCCTTTGGCCACGTTGCTCGCAGAACTCAGAACAATAATTAACCCGAGCGATACGGAAAATCATCTAGCCTGTCATTCAAGCGTAGGCAGGAAAAACGGTAGGCCCGCGCTGTCTGTCACGCTTGAGACCATGCCATGGAAGAGCAATCCGTACCGATGTTGAACAATCGCCCAAAATTGTTACTGGTCGATGATGAGGAGCCGATCCTGAACAGTCTGCGTCGCCTGTTGCGTGGCCAGCCCTACGAGGTGCTGCTGGCCACCAGCGGTGCCCAGGCGCTGGAAATCATGGCGTTGCAGCCAGTGGATCTGGTGATGAGCGATGCACGCATGCCCAATATGGACGGCGCCACGTTGCTGGCGCATGTCCGTCAGCGTTATCCGGCGACCACGCGGATCATGCTCACCGGTTATGCAGACCCCTCGGCGATCATCAAAGCCATCAATGAAGGGCAGATCCACCATTACATCAGCAAACCGTGGAATGACGACGAAATGCTCCTGACCCTGCGCCAGGCCCTGGACCACCAGCATTCGGAGCGTGAGCGCCAGCGCCTGGAACAATTGACCCGGGTGCAGAACGACCAGCTCAAGTCGCTCAACAACACACTGGAAAAACACGTCGCCGCCCGCACCGCCGAATTGCAGCAGACCGCCGACATGCTCGACCTGGCCTACGAGGAGCTCAAGCACAGCTACGTCACCGGCACCGAAGTGTTCTCGCTGCTGGCCAACCTGCGCCTGCCACCTTCCAAGCAGACTAACCGGCAGATCATCGAACTGGTGCGCGGCTACTGCACGGAACACGGGCTGGACGAAGCCGCCAGCCGCGACCTGACCATGGCGGCCGCGCTGTATAACATCGGTAAGCTGAGCTGGCCCGACAGCATGATGGTCACCCCTTCGGATCTGCTGAGGCACACTGACCGCGACCGCTATCGTGGCTATCCGAAGCAGAGCGAATCGCTACTGATGACCCTGGACCCGATGAAGGATGCGGCACGGTTGATCCTGCACCATCAGGAGCGCTGGGACGGCAGCGGTTTCCCCGACCGGCTCAAGGGCAATGCCATTGCGTTCGGGTCGCGATTGCTGAAGCTGGCGGTCGATTTCGTCGAGTTGCAGCGAGGATTGATTCTCGAACGACAGATGAACAGCGACGAAGCGCTACTCTACCTGCGACAGCACGCCGGACGACTTTACGACCCGGACCTGCTCGAAGATTTCATCAAGGTATGCATCACATTTCTGAGCGATATCACCCTGGCCGATCCGAAGGTCAAGGTCCTGAGCACCCGGGAACTGACGGCCGGGATGGTGCTGGCGCGCAATCTCAACGCCGATAACGGCATGCTCCTGCTCAATGCCGGCAAGGTGTTGAGCGACCCGCTGGTGGAAAAACTGATCGCCTTCGAAGCCATGGAAGGCGGCAAGTACAGTATTTTCGTGAAGGTCCCGCAGGATACCCCGCAGCTGCTTCAGGCCAAGGCATGACGGCGGAGGGTCGGACATGGGATCCTTGTGATTTCCATCAGGGTCCATGGCTGACACATGACATCTGCATCCGCTGTTTCACCGCGTACTATCCATATCGCTGCCGCCCTGCTGATCGGCCCTGATGGCCGCACACTGTTGGTACGCAAGCGCGGCACCACGGCGTTCATGCAGCCGGGTGGCAAGATCGAGCCCCATGAATTGCCGGTTCACGCCCTCGCCCGGGAGCTGGAAGAAGAGCTGGGCCTGGACATCGACCCGGCGCAGGCCGTTTACCTCGGCCACTTCTCGGCACCGGCCGCCAACGAGCCGGGTTTTGTCGTACACGCCGAGATTTTTCAGCTGCACATCGCTGTCGGCGTGACGCCTGCGGCGGAAATCGAAGAAGTGATCTGGATCGACCCGGCCACCGATGGCGGTATCAGCCTGGCGCCATTGACACGGGACCTGATCCTGCCGTTTTATCGGGCATCGCTGACTGCGATCGCCTGATCATTACGCAAAGGACCTCGCCCATGATCCCGCTTCAGGACCTGCTGATTTTTGGTTCTTCACGGAATCCCGGGAAACACAGAAACAAGAACGCCGATTTGGTTGATGATGTTCGTGCGAGCAAACACATCTAACAAACCGGCGTTCTTATGCGCGATATTAATACTTTCCTTCCTTTTT
>NZ_JAGYGN010000018.1:0-131492 GCF_019947515.1 Pseudomonas sp. A-B-19 | reverse complement strand
GCCGAGACACTGAACCCGTGGCGAGGGAGCTTGCTCCCGCTGGGCAGCGCAGCGGCCCCAACAAATGGGCCTGCTGCGCAGTCCAGCGGGAGCAAGCTCCCTCGCCACGGGTTAATCAGCGATGGTCGATCCCTTAACTGACTGGCATTAATCCCTAAACATTGCTCATTTCCACTTCCGGACTCAACGTCCCCAGCCACGCCACCAACCCCACAATCAACACCGCTGCGGCCATTTCCACCACCACACTGCGCCGAAGTGCATGGGCTGCCGCGCGATATTGGCCCTCTCGCAACGACCGCTCCAGCAAGGGGCCGAGATGAAAGCGGTTCAACGCCGCCAACACCAGCATCCCGGCAAACAGCAGCACCTTGATCGCCAGTAGAACGCCGTAATGGCCGAGTAAAACCTCATCGAGCTTCGGACCGACGATGTACAGGTAGTTCACCACGCCCGTCAGGGTGATGATCACAACGATCAGCGCACCGACACCTTCGAATCGCTTGACCGCGCGAGCCAGCAAGCGAATGTGTGCTTCGGTTTGCAGGGCCCGGGTTTGTGCCATCAGGGCAAACGCCAGCAACGCACCGAGCCAGGCGCCCGCTATCAGCAGGTGCAGGATGTCCGCGGTGAAGTGCCAGTAGCGGCGACTGCCTTCGTCCATGGCGCCGTGCCCGCTCCAGGCCAGGCCGGCGAGGGCGATGCCGCCGGCCGTGGCGGCAATCACCAGGCTGATGCCGGGTGATCGTGAGCTGAGCATCAACGCCATACCCACGACTGCTAACGCAATCATCCGCACGGCCCAGGCCAAACCGACGTCGGTCTCCAGCAGCATCATCTCGATGTGGGGGCGCAACTCGGCAATGTCTGATTCGCCGCTCATGGTGCTGGCCATCAGCACCATGCCGGCGCTCGACAACAATGCCCCGAGTCCGGCAAAAACCGCCAACAATCCGCGAAAGGGCAGCACGCTCCCCGAGCGTCGTTCCCGTCCCTCAAGGCTATACAGCCCGAACAGCGCCACGCCAAACAACAGCATCAAATCCATATACAACACAAACCGCAGCACGACGTTGGCCGAGTCGCTCATCGATCATTTCACTTTGAAGGTGACGTTGCCGGTGATCGGGTGGGTGTCCGACGACACCGCGCGCCATTCGACCTTGTAAGTGCCGGCAGTCAAGGGCGCTGCTGGAGTAATGAGCATGCTCTTCGGATCACTGCTGCCGCTGACTTTGGCCTTGATTGGCATCGGGTCATGGGCCATGCCGGCCATTTCGGTCATCAGCAGTTTGGCGCCGGAAAACTGGGTGACGAGGTTTTCGGAAAAGTGCAGTTCGATCTTGTCGGGTGGCGCACCTGTCGCGCCTTCCGCCGGGCTGGAGGAGAGCAGTTTGGGGTGGGCTTGAGCGAGGGTGCTCATGAGCAGGCCGCTGAGCAACGCGATAACGACGGCGGTGGGTTTGATGAGGCGCATGCAAGGTCCTTTACCGCTTGAAGCGGTTGTTTTTGGTTTGAGGTGAGTCTGTTCAGAACCACAGCCGAACACCGAGCACCAGGCGTGTTTCGCTGCGGTCCTCGCCTTCGTCGTTGGCAAAATCGGCGGTGTTGCCGTAGGTGCGGTTCCAGGTCACGCCGAGGTAGGGCGCGAATTCCCGGCGGATTTCGTAGCGCAGGCGCAGGCCGGCTTCGGTGTTGGACAGCCCCGCGCCGATGCCCCGTTGCGGGTCGTTTTTGCCGTAGGCGTTGAGTTCGACGGTCGGCTGCAGGATCAGCCGATTGGTCAGCAGGATGTCGTAGTTGCCTTCCAGCCGCACGGCGCTCTGGCCGCCTTCGCCGATGAAGGCCGTGGCTTGGGCCTCGAAGTTGTACAGCGCCATGCCTTGCACGCCGAGCGCGGCCCAGGTTTGCGGGGCGCCGGGTTTGAAGTCCTGGCGCACGCCGCTGACGACGTCCCACCACGGGGAAACGGCGTGGCCCCAGAGGGCCTGGATTTCTGCGTCCTCGGTCACGCCGTTGGTGCGTTCGCCTTCGGAGCGCAGCCACAGTCGATCGATGTCGCCGCCGACCCAGCCAGACAAATCCCAGGCCAGGGTGCTGCCGTCATCGGCGTCCTGCCATTCCAGTTTTTCGGCGAGGAAAAATGAATTGAGCGTGCTGTCATGTACGTGGTGACCGGCGGGATCGGCATACACGGCAGCGCGATCGGCATCGGTCAGCACCGGGATCGGTGTGCGACTTTCGCTGGGCGCGGCGGGCTGCATCTGGCCTTCGTCCATGCCTTGCATCTGGTCGTGGTTCATCTGGCTGTGATCCATGCCTTGCATGTCATCGCTGGCGGCCATCGCCGTCGAGGTCACGAGTGCGAAAAAAAACGGGGTGAATCGAATCATGGGGGTGCGCCTCATTCTTCCACGCGAACTTCACGGAACATGCCCATTTCCATGTGGTACAGAAGATGGCAGTGATAGGCCCAGCGGCCGAGCGCATCGGCGGTGACCCGATAGCTGCGCCGGGAGCCCGGTGGCATGTCGATGGTGTGTTTGCGCACCATGAACTGGCCGTTCTCGTCTTCGAGGTCGCTCCACATGCCGTGCAGGTGGATGGGGTGCATCATCATCGTGTCGTTGACCAGCACGATCCGCAGCCGCTCGCCGTACTTGAGGCGTAGCGGCTCTGCATCAGAGAACTTCACGCCGTTGAACGACCAGGCGAATTTTTCCATGTGCCCGGTCAGGTGCAGCTCAAGGGTGCGGCCAGGGTCGCGGCCGTCCGGGTCTTCGAAGGTGCTGCGCAGGTCGGAATAGGTGAGCACGCGGCGACCGTTGTTGCGCAGGCCCATGCCGGGGTCGTCGAGTTTCGGTGAGGTGGACATGGCTTGCATGTCCACCAGCGGGTTGTCGGTTTCCGAGGCCGGGTGGGACTGCATGTCGGGCATGTCGCCCATGGCCATGTTGCCGTGATCCATGCCCGCCATGCTGCCGTGGTCCATGCCACCCATGCCCATGTCATCCATGGTCACCAGCGGGCGTGGGTCCAGTGGTGGCAGCGGCGCAGTCAGTCCCGCTTTTACCGCCAGGGTGCCGCGTGCGTGTCCGGTGCGATCCATCGCCTGGGCGAACAGGGTGTAGGCCGTTTCGGTCGGCTCGACGATGACGTCGAAGGTTTCCGCCACGGCAATGCGGAATTCGTCGACGCTCACCGGTTTGACGTGCAGGCCGTCGGCAGCGACCACGGTCATTTTCAGCCCGGGGATGCGCACGTCGAAGTAGGTCATGGACGAGCCGTTGATGAAGCGTAGCCGCAGCTTTTCCCCCGGGCGGAACACCCCGGTCCAGTTCGTGTCCGGCGCCTGGCCGTTCAACAGGTAGGTGTAAGTGGCGCCGCCGACGTCCGCCAGGTCAGTGGGGTTCATCTTCATTTCGGCCCACATCTTGCGGTCGGCGACGGTCGACCCCCAGCCTTTTTCGCTGACGTCGTGGATGAAGTCGCCCACGGTGCGTTTGTGGAAGTTGTAGTAGTCGGACTGTTTTTTCAGGGTCTTCATCAGGCCGACCGGGTCTTCGTCGGTCCAGTCGCTGAGCATCACCACGTAGTCGCGGTCGTACTGGAACGGCTCCGGATCCTTGGCGTCGATCACCAGCGGGCCGTAGACGCCGGATTGTTCCTGAAAGCCCGAATGGCTGTGATACCAGTAGGTGCCGTTCTGTCGCACGGTGAACTGGTAGACGTACAGGCCGCCCGGCTCGATGCCCTTGAAGCTCAGCCCCGGCACGCCGTCCATGTTGGTCGGCAGCAAGATGCCGTGCCAGTGAATGGAGGTGCTGTCCTTGAGTTTGTTGCGCACCCGCAGCGTCACCGTATCGCCTTCACGCCAGCGCAGCAGCGGGCCGGGAATGCCGCCGTTGATGGTCGTCGCGGTGCGTGGGCTGCCACTGAAGTTGACCGGGGATTGGTCGATGTACAAGTCGAAATCGTGACCGGCCAACACCTGCGGTTCGCCGGGACTGCTGATCGCCCAGACCGGCGTGCGCCATAACCCGAGGCCGCCGAAGAGCCCGCCGATGGCCAGCCCTTTGACGAAGGTGCGTCTTGAAGTGTGGGAGTGCATGCCGTTTGTTCCGCCCGTCAGCCTGTTGAACTTGTCGACGAGGCTAACCGGCGGTGCCTTTCAGCAGGCTGAGGCGAGGATTACAGTTTTGACAGGTTGGGCGTCGCTTACTGGCGTGAGGTGGACTTTCCCCTTGAGGCCACCGTGTCGCCGCCGCAGTTGATGTAGGAAGAAGACTTCAACCAGCGCGGGTCCGGGTAGTAGGAAAACAACAATTGCCCGTCCTTCATCGAATCGATCAATCGATGGGCAATCGCCGGTCTGACGGCCGGGCAACCCAGGCTGCGGCCGATGCGGCCATTGGCGCGGGCCAGCACCGGGCTGACATAGGGCGCGCCGTGAATGACGATGGCCCGGTCAAAGGCGTTATCGTTGAAGCCGGGTTCCAGGCCTTCCATGCGCAGTGAGTAACCGTTCTGGCCGCGGTAGCTCTCTTGTGTGCGGAACAGGCCGAGGCTGGTGGCGTGGCTTTCATTCTGGTTGGAGAACAGCGTGGCCATGTTTTCGCCGCTGTTGCGGCCATGGGCGACCAGTTCGTGAAACAGCAACTTGCGCCGTTTAAGGTCGAAGACCCACAGGCGTTGTTCGGTCGAAGGCAGGGAATAATCGATCACCGCCAGTCTTTGGGCGGGGGCGGCACCTTGGGCGAGGCGGCATTGGGTGGCGCGAACCGCCAGGGCAATCACTTTGGCGTCGGCGCCGGGCGCGGCTTTGACCAGCGCGTTTTCAAGCGAATCGGCGTAGGCTGACGTTACTGAAAGGCACGTCAGTAAAATGGCAAATAAAGGGCCAAAGCGTTTTAGCGCCATAGTCGGGTCTCATCATGATAATTTCGAGTCTAGCTAGCGGCGAGCGGAAAGCTAGCCGTTTGAAACGGGGGATTAAGGATTATCCATGATGAATTTAACAAGGTCATTCGTCATAAGCCGCATGTTTTTTATGGGCTTTCTGATCAGCGGTGCGGCGTTTGGGCAAACTTCGCCGATTGAGCCGGTATCTGCGGCGAGCAGCGCAATCGATGCCGCAGCGCCCGACGATGCGGTCGGCCAGGTGATTCAGGCGACGCTGGAACCGCTGCGCTCGGCCTTTCCGCCGTTGCTCACGTCCAGGCGCCATCAGCGCGTGGATGTCAGCCGGGTGGTGCTGGATTTCTATATGCATCGCAACTATCGCGCGGCGTGGACAGACGATCGTGATGTGGCCCAGTTGCTCAAGAGCCTTGAAGACACCCGGAACGACGGCCTGAATCCGGCGGATTTTCGCATCAGCGAGCTGGCCCTGGCCCATGAGTCGCTGGCAAAGTCCGTGCCTTCCACGGCGCAACGGGCGATGTTCGACATGGCGGCGACCCGCACGTTCATCACCGCGCTGCTGCAATTGCGGCGGGGCAAGGTCGATCCGTCGCGGCTGGACATTCACTGGAATTTCCAGCCCGCCGGCGGCGCTGCCCGCGAGGACATGAACAACCTGTTCGCCGCCCTCGATGCCCATGACGTGGCGCGTGCCTTCGCCGAGGCGCCTCCTCAGGAAGAGATTTACCGCAACTTGCGTGAGGGCCTGGCCCGGTTGCGCCAGGTCCGTGATGCGGGGGGCTGGCCGAAAGTCACCGAAGGGCAATCGCTCAAGCCCGGCATGGACGGGGTGGCTGTCGCACAATTGCGTGCGCGTCTGGTGGCGGGCGGATACCTGGACCCGCACCTGTCGAAAAAGGCCGGTTACGACGACAAGGTCATTGCCGCGGTGAAGAAGTATCAGACCGAGCAATACCTGGGGGCCGATGGTGTGGCGGGGGCGGCGACGCTGGCGGCGCTGAACGTGCCGGTCGAGGCGCGGATCGATCAGGTGCGGGTCAACATGGAGCGCGCCCGGTGGCTGTTGTACAAGCTTCAGGGCACGTTCGTGATCGTCGATATTGCCGGATACAAGGTGGCGATGTACCGCGACGGTCTGCCGATCTGGCGTTCGCGGGTGCAGGTCGGTAAACCGGTGCGCAGTACGCCGGTGTTCCAGGCCGAAATCACCTACATCACGTTCAACCCGACCTGGACCGTGCCGCCGACCATTCTCAAGCAGGACGTGATTCCAAAAGTCCAGAACGATCCGGGCTATCTGGAGGCCAACCGGATTCGTGTGCTTGATCGCGAAGGCAATGTGCTCGATCCGTCGAGCGTTGACTGGAGCAACCCGCGAGGCATCCACCTGCGTCAGGATGCCGGGCCTGACAGTTCGTTGGGGCAGGTGGTGATCCGCTTCCCCAACGACTATTCGATTTACCTGCATGACACGCCGCACCGCGAACTGTTTGCCAAAACGGTTCGGGCCACCAGCTCAGGCTGCATCCGCGTGGAAAACCCGTTGCAACTGGTCGAGTTGTTGTTCAACGACCCGGTGCGCTGGAACAGCGAAGGCATTCAGAAGCAGTTGGCCAATGGCCGGACCGAGAACGTCCAGCTACCGGTGAAAGTGCCGGTGCTGTTGGCCTACTGGACCGTGGACCTGAGCAAGGATGGGCGGGTGACGTTCAAGCCCGACATCTATGATTACGACGCCAGGGTGCTGCAAGGCTTGAGCCAACCCACGAAGTTGCCCGCGCTGGACTTGCGTCAGGCAGAGATGCCGCTGGTGGTGAAGGGGCAGAACCAACAGTAACCAATAGACGCGAGAACCAACTGTAATGAATAGACGCGGACACTGTAGGAGCAAGCTTGCTCGCGATGGACTCAAAAACGCCGCGTTTAGCCAGCAAGCACGCGTTATCGTTAACGACCATCGCGAGCAAGCTCGCTCCTACAGGTTTCGTGTGTAGACTGATCGGCAATCCCCTAAAGCGCCAACCCCTGTTGCACCACTGCCAGCAGATCGCTTTCCGTCAGCGCCACCGCGTCCAGCTGCGCCGTGGCCTGCTCGATCGTTTGTAGCCACCAGTGCGTTTCACCGTGTTCGTCCACGGTGCGCAACAGGGCGAGTTCGTTGCCGGTTGTGTGAATCTCGACCCGCCCCTCGCCATCGGCGGTGAAGCGTGCAACCGGGTCAAAGGTCATGCTGTGTCCGTTGCCGGCAATCACCAACTGGTCGATGGCGTAGTTGTAAGAGTCGCCATTGGGGCGGCTCTCGAACACGTGGGTGGGGTTGCGCCGCAGGGCCAGGCCCGCTTCGGTCAAGGGCAGCAGCCAGGTCTCTATCCGTTGATACAGTTCGTAGACCTGGCCCGGCCAGGCATCGATCGCCTGATCCGCGCTGGTCAGCCGTGTCTGTTTCAATTTTGCCGCGAGCTCGTCTGCCTTGCTCATGTCGATTCCCTGTGTGGAGTTCAGACTAATCGTAGCTCGTTGATGCGGGGGCGCGCTTGCCTTGGGTCATGTTTGCGGTACAGGCAGGATACAGGTGTGATACTGCTGGGCAAATGGCCGCCATTTGTCATGGATAACCCCGTAAACTACGGCCCACAAAGACCGAGGGCTTTGGGGCGTTGCCCATGCCTTGCCCCCCGACAGGATGAACGTTTGCCCACAGGTTTGAACAATCCGGATCACGCCCCTGGCGTCGCATTGAAACGCATACCGCTGCGCAAGGCCGCGGTGTTGTTCATTGCCACGGTGTGCCTGTGCCTGTGCGGTTTGCTCTACCTGCAACTGGAACAGTCCCGGCACCATGATCTGCGCGACGCGCAAGTGGCGTCTTCGAACCTGACGCGGGCCATGGCGCAGCAAGCCGAAGACACCTTCATGAAGGCCGACCTGGTGCTGACCAGTCTGGCGGACTGGATTCAGGTCGACGGTTTCGGCCCGGACCAACGGCCACGCTTGCAACAGACCTTCGCCCGGCGGGTGCTGGCGCTGGATCAATTGCACGGCATCCTGCTGTTCGACCAGAAGGGCCAGTGGGTGGTGACCTCGTTTGAAAACCTGCCCCGGGGGGCCGGGGTCGCGGATCGCGAGTACTTCAAGTATCACCAGCAGAACATATCGTCGGTGGCGCACATCGGCCCGGCCATCCGCAGTCGGGAAAACGGCGAGTGGATCATTCCGATATCCAGACGGATCAACGACAGGAACGGGCATTTCCAGGGCGTGTTGCTGGCCGGCATCAAGATGTCGTACTTCGACCAGTTCTTCAAAAGCTTCAGCCTCGACGACAACGGCTCGATGTTTCTCGGCTTGACCGATGGCACGTTATTGGCCCGTCGACCTTTTGTAGAGGCGCAGATCGGTGCATCACTGGCCCAGAGCGAGATTTTCCAGAAGTTCCTGCCGCTGACCACCTCCGGCAATGCGATATCCACCTCCATCATCGATGATGTGACACGCATGTACAGTTACCGACAGCTGGAGGCCTATCCGTTGGTGGTCGCCGCTGCGTCGTCCACCGAATCCATTCTCGCGGACTGGTACGACACGGCGTTTCGCTCCAGTCTCATCGTGGCCCTGGTGTTGCTGGGGGTAGGGTTGTTCGGGTGGGGGTTCCTGCATCAGGTGCGCGTTGGCGAGCGGGTCGAGGCGGATTTGCGCAATGCCCAGCAAGCGCTGGAGCTGATCGCCACTCACGACAGCCTGACCGGGCTGGCCAACCGCCGATTGTTCGAGCGGGCGCTGGGCATCGAGTTCGGGCGCGGCGCCCGGCAGGCCAGCCCCTTGAGCCTGATCATGCTCGATATCGATTACTTCAAGCGCTACAACGATACCTACGGCCATGTGGTGGGGGATCACTGCCTGGCCGAAGTGGCCCGGGCACTGAAGAGTTGCTGCCACCGCAAGGCCGATCTGGCGGTGCGTTACGGCGGCGAAGAGTTTGCGGTGCTGCTGCCCGACACCGACATCCACGGCGCCATGACGATTGCCGAGCAGATCCGCCGCAGCGTCATTGACAAGCACATCAATCACACCGGTTCGCCCAATGGCTACGTAACGGTCAGTCTGGGTTGCTATTCGTTCGTGCCGTCGGGGCGTGACAGCATGGACGTGTTTGTCGAACGGGCGGATGCGGCGTTGTATCAGGCCAAGCATTCGGGGCGAAACCGCGTGGCAACGTTGTCGATGGCCGGTGGAGCCGAGGCGTTGATGCGCTCCGATCGTTGAAGTGTTTTGCCTGCCGGTGGTCAAGCCGATGTAAGCCTCAGGTGACAAACAGCAGCCAATGACTGCACGTCATCGGCTGCTTTTGCCTGTCCAGCTGCCCGTCCCGCCGCCAGCACCGCCGGTTCCGCCTCCGGGGGCGCCGGTTCCACCACCCGCGCCGCTACCGGGACCATTGACGCCGGTGCTGCCGATTGACGAGCCGGGGCCATGACTGCGGCTGTAGTCACCCGAGGGTTCACTGGGTCTGTTGTTGCCTGGCAGCATGTTTGAGTTGCGGGTTGCACTGGGTGCCGTGCCGGTCGTGCCAGTGCCAGTGCCAGTGCCGGACGCCGCAAACATGGCCAGGGGCGTTGCCGACAACAATCCCGCCAAGAGCAGCGAAGTCATTCTGATGTTCATCATGGTCGTCTCCTGGGATGAGTCGTTACCTGATGTTGGTGTGCAGGGTTGCGCAAGCGCAGTAGAGTTTTTTCATTTCCGGTGATTGGCTAAATCAATTGTCGGCGCCAGTGCTTGATCCCGTATACATAGCGGCCACTGGCGGAGTAATCCGCCGCTTGCGTGCAAAAGGATTGAGCGATGAGCGAACCACGCCTGACTGACCGTGCTTTGTACCTACGGCGCCTGGGTTTCGATGCAGCCCCGGCACCGACTCTGGAAACGTTGCGCCAACTGCAACTGCGCCACACCGGCGTTTTCCCGTTTGAAAACCTCACCACATTATCCGGCGAACCGGTGCTTATCGACTTGCCGTCCATCGAACAGAAGGTCTTGCATGACGGTCGTGGCGGTTACTGCTACGAACTCAACAACCTGTTCCTGGCCTTGCTTCAAGAATTGGGCTTCGACGCCCGTGCCATCAGCGGCCGGGTGGTGATGGGCCAGCCGGAGGGTGCCTGGACAGCCCGCACCCATCGCCTGAGCCTGGTTACGATCGATGACGTGCGCTACATCACCGACGTCGGCTTCGGCGGCATGGTGCCGACCGCGCCCCTGTTGCTCGATTCCCGCGCCGAACAACTCACCCCTCACGAGCCATATCGCATCGATCTGCACGTCGACGGCTATACCTTGCGCGCCAACGTTGCGGGGGAATGGCGTGAGATGTACATCTTCGACCTGCAACGCCAGGAAGATATCGATTTTGCGGTGGGTAACTGGTACGTCTCGACCCACCCCGAGTCGACTTTCGCCAGGCAATTGATGGTGGCGCGCACCGGAGAGGGCTGGCGACGTACGCTCAACGATGGCAGCTTCGCGATTCACCGGATTGGCCAGGACAGCGAGCGGCGGCAGGTGACGGATGTGCAGGAGCTGATTAGTTTGCTGGGCAGCGAGTTCGGCATTCGCGTACCGGAACAGGCGCAATTGGTGCGGACGCTGGAACGATTGATCGCGGCGCCGCAATAGCTGTCTGAGCATAGATATTACAAAGGGCTGATCCGATTGATCGGCCCTTGGTGTTTCAGGGCTGAACTCCCGGCTCCATCACCCGTTGAATTTCGCGCAAGGCTTCTGCCAGTTTCTGCTCCAGGCCCTTGAGTTCGGCAGGGGTGAGGGTTTGTTTCAGGTGTACGGGTTTGCCTTCGTTGAGCAGGGCCCGGCGCAGCGTATTGTTGATCGTGGTCTGGTAGCCGTACCCCTCGTGTTCTGCCATTGCGCGGGCCGCTTCGATGACCGCGTCATCGAGCATGATGGTAATGCGGGTCTTGCCTTTGGCGGGCACCACGGCCCCGCGCCTGGCGTTGCTGAAATCGTATTCGTCTTTCATCGGTCATGCCTCCAGATACTGACGGCGCTCGCTTTTGGTGGCGATGCGCGCGGAAATGATTCGAACGATATTCGGATCGCGGCAGGTGTACGCGACAACCAGCAATCGGCCTTTGGCATCCAGCCCCAGGGTGATCCAGCGTTGTTCATCATGGTGGTTGTCCTCGATGGTCAGCGCCCGTTCGTCATGGAATACCGGTTCAGTCTCTGCGAGGCTGATGCCTTGGTGCTTGAGTTTGTTGGCTGCGTTCTTTGCCTTGTGGAACTGAATTTCGAATGACTTCATTATGCATACTTTATATGTATAAAAAAGGGGCGGGCCTTACCGATGGTCGCCAGGAATTCGAAAGACTAGTCAGCACCCGCGTTTGGACAGGGAGGGATGTATTTCAAGGTTTTTTGGCAGAGCCAGGAGGGTGAGGGTCTGGGGGAAATGGACAGGTATCCATTTTGTGACTGATAAGTTGTATACAACTCTATAGACATTTGTCCTGACTATTGCATACAGTGTGCGAATAACAAAAACCAGGGAACCCCCTACCATGAAAACGCCCCATGTTTCACACCAACGGCCCGAGGACGAAAATCTTGGGATCGGCGCGAATATGGCTTATGGCCTGCAACATGTTCTAACCATGTATGGCGGTATTGTCGCGGTGCCTTTGATCATCGGCCAGGCGGCCGGGCTCTCGCCGGCGGACATCGGTTTGTTGATTGCTGCTTCATTGTTTGCGGGGGGGCTGGCAACGTTGCTGCAAACCCTGGGTTTACCGTTTTTTGGTTGTCAGTTGCCGCTGGTACAGGGCGTGTCCTTCTCCGGCGTCGCGACCATGGTGGCGATTGTCAGCAGTGGCGGGGAGGGTGGGTTTCAGTCGGTGTTGGGGGCAGTGATAGCGGCGTCCCTGATCGGGTTACTGATAACCCCGGTGTTCTCGCGCATCACCAGGTTCTTCCCGCCGCTGGTGACCGGCATCGTGATTACCACCATCGGCCTGACGCTGATGCCGGTAGCCGCGCGCTGGGCCATGGGCGGCAACAGCCATGCACCGGAATTCGGCAGCATGGCGAACATCGGTCTGGCGGCGGTGACATTGGTGCTGGTGCTGCTGCTGAGCAAAATCGGCAGTGCGACCATCTCCCGCCTGTCGATTCTGCTGGCGATGGTGATCGGTACGATCATCGCGGTGTTCCTCGGCATGGCGGATTTCTCGTCCGTAACCCAGGGCCCGATGTTCGGCTTCCCGACGCCGTTCCACTTCGGCATGCCGACCTTCCACTTCGCTGCGATCCTGTCGATGTGCATCGTGGTGATGGTGACGCTGGTGGAGACCTCGGCGGACATTCTGGCCGTCGGTGAGATCATCGGCACCAAGGTTGACTCCAAGCGCCTGGGCAACGGCCTGCGCGCCGACATGCTGTCGAGCATGTTCGCACCGATCTTCGGTTCCTTCACCCAAAGCGCTTTCGCCCAGAACGTCGGCCTGGTGGCGGTCACCGGCATCAAGAGCCGCTACGTGGTGGCCACTGGCGGTCTGTTCCTGGTGATCCTCGGCCTGCTGCCGTTCATGGGCCGGGTCATCGCCGCCGTGCCGACCTCGGTATTGGGTGGCGCCGGCATCGTGCTGTTCGGCACCGTTGCGGCCAGCGGCATTCGGACCTTGTCCAAGGTCGACTACCGCAACAACGTCAATCTGATCATTGTCGCCACCTCCATCGGCTTCGGCATGATCCCGATCGCGGCACCGAACTTCTACGACCACTTCCCAAGCTGGTTCGCGACCATTTTCCATTCGGGCATCAGCTCGTCAGCGATCATGGCTATCGTGCTGAACCTGACCTTCAACCATCTCACCGCCGGTAACTCTGACCAGCAATCGGTGTTTGCGGCCGGTACCGAGCGGGTCCTGCGTTATCAGGACCTGGCGGCGTTGCGCGAAGGGGACTACTTCAGCGACGGTAAACTGCACGATTGCGACGGCAAGGAGATTCCGGTGCTGGAATCGGAACACGGCGTGGCAGAACCAAGGGCGGTGCATGCGAAAAACAGTGAGCATGTCTAAGGGTCGGTAGATCAAAAGATCGCAGCCTGCGGCAGCTCCTACATGGAGTTGCCGCAGGCTGCGATATGGTCGATTCGTGACTATAAAACTAATCGGTCACAAGTTGTCAGTCATCGATAGGGTGAGTAAGCTGTACTCATGAATCAGCCATCGATATCTTCATCCTCGCCCAGCCTCCGTGGCCCAGCCGATCACGACATTCGAGACCAGATTGTCGCGGCGGCCAATGAACATTTCAGTCAGTACGGCTACGGCAAAACCACGGTTTCCGACCTGGCCAAGGCCATCGGGTTTTCAAAGGCCTACATCTACAAGTTTTTCGATTCCAAGCAGGCGATCGGTGAAGCCATCTGCGCAAATTGCCTGGCAGAAATCGTCGCGGCTGTGGACCAGGCAATCAATGTAGAGGGCCTGTCGCCGACGGAGCGCTTTCGACGTTTGGTCAAGACGGTGATCGCCACAGGTGTGAATCTGTTCTTCAACGACCGAAAACTCTATGACATTGCAGCGTTCGCGGCGTCGGAAAGCTGGCCCAGTACGCAGGCTTATGACGCACAGATCAAACGCTTCGTGGCGCAAATAGTGCGAGAGGGCCGAGAGATTGGCGAATTTGAACGCAAGACTCCGCTGGACGAGACAGTAGAAGCGATACATCTCGCGCTACGGCCATTCGTCAATCCTTTGCTGCTGCAGTACAACCTCGATTTCATCGAGGTGGCGCCCACGCTCACCTCCAATCTTATCTTGCGTAGCCTCATGCCTTGACCTTCGGCTAAAGGTATTACGGAATACGCTAATGCCAGTCAGTTAAGGGATCGACCAGCGCTGACTAACCTGTGGCGAGGGAGCTTGCTCCCGCTGGACTGCGCAGCAGGCCCATTTGTTGGGGCCGCTGCGCTGCCCAGCGGGAGCAAGCTCCCTCGCCACGGGTTCAGTGTCTCGGCTTAACTGATCGGCATTACGGCATACCCGGGTCAGCACCAGATCATCAAAACGGCTTCTCACTTTGCCCTTCTTCCCATCCGTCGAAGGGCATTTTATTTATCTGGTTTGTGACTATTGACTGAATCGGTCACATGAATAAGTATGGGGATGCGTCGCTTCTACTGTTTCATCTCAGTGATACCCATAGAGTTCAAACAATGAAAACAATATTGCTCAAGAGCCCATTGGGCCTCGCTGTCGTGCTCGCATCCTCAAACGTTTTTGCAAGCGGCTTCGCTCTCAATGAACAAAGCATCAGTGGGATGGGGTCCGGGTTTGCCGGTCGCTCCTCCTCCGCTGAAGATGCGAGCACGGTCTTCGGTAATCCCGCAGGGATGTCTCGCTTGAAAAGGGAGCAGGTCAGCGTGGGGGCGGCGACGCTTTTCGCGAAGTCCGACATAAGCCAGACCCGCAGTACATTCGCAGGTCAGGAAGATGGTGACATGGTGCCCACGACCACGGTGCCGATGGGTTACTACGTCAAACCCATCGATGAGCATTGGGCGTTTGGTGTGGGTTTTTATGTGCCTTTCGGTCTGATGACGGACTATGGCAGCGGTTATGCCGGGCGTTACTACGCCAATAAAAGCGAGGTCACGACACTTACGTTCCAGCCCACCATCAGCTATGCCTTCAACGACAAAGTTTCGATCGGGTTCGGTCCCACCATCAACCGTATCGGCGGTGAGATATCCGGGATGGTGCTCAACCCACTCAGCCCTGGTCGCAACGACGGAAAACTCAAAAGCACTGGCGACGACACGGCCCTCGGTTTCAACGCCGGTATCCTGGTGCAGGCTACAGACCGAACCCGTTTGGGCATGACCTACCATTCCAAAGTCAGTTATCAATTGGATGCCAAGACCAAGGTCACTAACGGCATCTTTAGCGTGTTGGGGGTCAGCGGCCAGAGTTATGACGCTTCGCTGGATGTGAATACACCAGAGTCAGTGGATTTCTCGGTGACTCATCAGCTTGATAACGACTGGACCCTCTATTTGGGGAGCACCTGGACTCGCTGGAGTCGCTTCAAGGAATTAACCATCGAGAACACAGGATTACCCCCTGTGTTGAGCGGAGCGCTGGGCACCATTACCGAAGAACAGAATTGGCACGATACATGGGCACACGCTATTGGTACGGCGTACCAACTGAACAACCAATGGGTACTGCGCGCAGGTTTTTCGGTTGATCAGTCGCCCACCAACAACACCAACCGGGGACCACGCATTCCTACAGGCGACCGGAAGGTTATCAGCTTCGGTGCCGGCTGGACTCCGGCGGACAATGTCACGATCGATGTTGCTTATTCCTACCTGTGGGAGGAGAGCGTGCAGGTCAACGAAACCTCGCCGACCAGAGGTGCATACAGCGCCAAATACAAGAACAGCGCGAGCGGGCTCGGTACTTCTGTCAGTTACCGCTTCTAGTTTGAGTGCTGTCACGCGATAACTGTCCGGTCGGGAGCGCGCGTTGCCTCCCGACTTTTAAGAGGTTCTTCACGGAATTCCGGGGGAACAATCTCCAGATCGAAAAAGCAAGATCAAAAGATCGCAGCCTGCGCAACCACTCGATAAACAGCATAAATGCTCGCGATAGCGCTGGGGATATGGTTGCTTTTGCCCTGGCGCACGCAAAACCTTTTAAGAGCGCGTCACCTTATCAGCTCATCGTGTCGCAACAGGCTGGGCTTCAGGCGGTTGCCAGCCACCACCCAGCGACTTGAATGCCGCAACGGCCGCTCGTGCCGATTCCGTTCGTGCTTGGGCTCGGGCATCGGAAGCCTGCAGCATCGTCTCGTCAGCGTGCAGGACATCGATCAGGCTGGCCGTGCCTTTCTCATAGGCAATGAACGACGATTGGCGAGCCTGGGTCAGCGACGCCTCTCCAGCGGTGAGGGTGGTTGCTTGAGTTTCCCGATTCACCAGTGAGGACAACGCGTTCTCGACATCCTCGGTGGCGCGCAGCACAGACTGGCGGTAAGCGGCCAGGGTTTCGGCTTCCTGTCCCTTGGCCTGGTCGATTTCGGCGTTTATGCGACCGAAGTCGAAGAGTCTCCAGCGCAGTCCCAATACGCCCGCCGACTGGCTGGCGCCGCCGGTAAAAAGGTTGCCTGCGGATACTGCCGTGGCACTGCCCAGCAATGCGCCAAGGGAGAATTTCGGGTAGTACTCGGCAATCGCCTCCCCGATGCGTGCGTTTGAGGCCGCAAGACGGCGCTCAGCCACAATGAGATCTGGCCGGCGGCGCAGCAAATCGGCCGGCGTTCCCATTGCATTTATCTGCGGCGCTACAGGAATGCTCCCCGCGCTTGCCAGTTGCGTGCGGTGAGTGCCTGGCGGCGTGCCGAGCATTACATCCAGCGCATTCATGGCAGCATCCAGACCGGTCTGCAGGACCGGCACTGTCGCTTGGACCTGCGATAGCTCCCCCTCGGTCTGGTGAACCTGATAGTTGGCGGCGAGCCCCTTGCTGTAGAGCAATTGGACTTTCTCTAACAAATCCTGCTGCGTTTTGACTTGCCGATTCGCAATGTCCAGCCGCGCCTGCAGTCCACGGACAGTGATGTAGATATCAGCGGTCTGCGCGGCGATGGCCAGTCGTGTGGCAGCGACGCCCGCCTGGGAAGCCTGGTACTCGGCCAGAGCAGCTTCACGTGCGCGGCGCAATTGGCCAAAGACATCTGCCTCCCAGCTGGCATCGAGATTGGCCTCGTAGGAACTGGCGTACCGATCATTGCCTGGCGTTGAGTTCAACACCTGGCCGAGTGGCGTCTCGATTGACTGGTAGGAGCGCGCGGCCTGTGCGCTGATGTTCCCTGAGGGGAGTAGAGCGGCATTTGCATTACCTAGCCCGGCCCGCGCCTGCGTGACTCGCGCGGACGCTTGCGCCAGGTCCAGATTCTGCTCGAGCGCCTTGGAGATGAAGTCAGTGAGCACTGGATCACCAAAGCCTTCCCACCAGGCGACAAGGCTGGTCGGCGTCGCGCTACGCCGCTGTTCGACAGAAGGCTGACCCATGTAACGATCCGAAAGCGGAGCGTCTGGACGATGGTAGTCCGGACCGACCGCGCAACCTGCCAATAAGCCGGCGCAGACCAAAAGAGCAAGGGGGTGGAGGGGAGGCATCGAGATTCCTTCAACGGAGGATGTTTGTGACCATATTACGTAATGGTCACATTCTGTCAATTGAAGTGATTTGAGCGGTTTTTTGGTTTTGCTAGCGGATGAGCGGTGCTCATGGTGTTGAGCTTGAGACGCTGGATGTTTCATGGTTTGTGACTATTGACACTTATAGTCACTAGGTTGAGAATATGACGCTCGTCCTATTTTGAAGTAAGGGAACCTATGCGCCGGCTTCGATCTTTCCCCATTGCCGCTTGCTTGTTGCCTCTGGTCCTGACGGCATGTGGCGACTCATCCACCGTTGAGGATCCGCGCACGCATGCCCCTCTGGTCAGGTCCGCAGCGGTTCAGGGTTCTTCCGACGCCTCACGCTCTTTCACGGGTGTCGTGGCTGCCCGCGTCCAGGGCGACCTTGGCTTTCGGGTATCAGGCAAGGTGCTTGAGCGCCTGGTTGACACCGGTCAGAGCGTTAAACGTGGTCAGCCACTCATGCGCCTTGACCCAATCGACCTGGGGCTGCAGGCGCGAGCACAGCAAGAGTCGGTCATGGCCGCTCGGGCCCGGGCCAAACAGACAGCAGATGACGAGGCTCGATATCGCAACCTGGTCGGCGCAGGTGCTATTTCCGCGTCGGCCTATGACCAGGTCAAAGCCGCAGCGGATACCGCAAAGGCGCAGCTTGGCGCCGCTGAAGCGCAGGCTGATGTAGCCCGCAATGCTTCTGGTTATGCGGTGCTGTTGGCGGATTCCGACGGCGTTGTGGTGGAGACGCTCGCCGAGCCCGGCCAAGTTGTCAGCCCGGGACAGCCCGTGGTTCGGCTGGCGCGGGCAGGGCAGCGCGAAGCGATCGTGCACCTGCCCGAGACGTTGCGCCCCGCAGCAGGATCCACCGCGCAGGCGACGCTTTATGGCAATGCCACGGATGCTGTGACCGCGAAGCTGAGGCTGCTGTCTGACTCGGCCGACCGCATGACACGCACCTTCGAGGCGCGGTATGTGCTTGAGGGCGCGCTGGCCAATGCACCGATAGGGTCGACCGTCACGCTTCGGATCGCTGAAGGCACCTCGCAAGGGCAGGGGCTGCAAGTACCGATCGCTGCCGTTTATGACCCAGGCCAAGGCACTGGCGTGTGGGTCATCGCCGGTACACCGGCGAAGGTGGCCTGGCGACCTGTACAAGTCCTGGGCTTGAGCGACGACACCGTGCGAGTCGCGGGCGACCTCAAGGTCGGCGAGCAGATCGTCGCGTTAGGCGCACATCTGTTGCGCGAAGGTGAAGAGGTGAGAGTGCCTCAACAGGATGACGTCAAAGTTGCCGGGGGTCGTCCATGAGCGAAGGGCGCTTCAATCTTTCCGCGATCGCCGTGCGTGAGCGCTCGATCACGGTGTTTCTGATCTTCCTGATTGCCGTTGCGGGCATCCTGGCGTTCTTTCAGCTGGGGCGTGCGGAAGATCCTCCGTTTACGGTCAAGCAGTTGACGGTCATTACCGCGTGGCCGGGCGCCACGGCGCAGGAGATGCAGGATCAGGTAGCAGAGCCACTTGAAAAACGCCTGCAAGAACTGAAATGGTACGACCGCACGGAAACCTACACCCGTCCTGGCCTTGCTTTCACGATGGTGTCGCTGCTCGACAGTACGCCGCCCTCGCAAGTGCAGGAGGAGTTCTATCAGGCGCGTAAAAAACTCGACGACGAGGCCAGGAAGCTGCCGGCGGGTGTCATCGGGCCAATGGTCAACGACGAGTTTTCGGACGTGACATTTGCGCTTTTCGCCCTGAAAGCCAAAGGCGAGCCGCAGCGACTGTTGGTGCGTGATGCAGAGTCGTTGCGCCAACAACTGTTGCATGTGCCGGGCGTGAAGAAGGTCAACATCATTGGGGAGCAGCCCGAACGTATCTTTGTGTCCTTTTCCCATGATCGGTTGGCCACCTTGGGTATCTCTCCTCAGGACATCTTTGCCGCGCTGAATAATCAAAACGTGCTCACGCCCGCCGGTTCAATCGAAACCAATGGGCCGCAGGTCTTCCTCCGGCTGGATGGCGCCTTCGATAAGGTGCAGAAGATTCGTGACACGCCCATTGCGGTTCAGGGGCGCACGCTCAAGCTGGCCGACGTGGCGACGATCGAGCGTGGGTATGAAGATCCGGCAACCTTTCTTGTGCGCAATAACGGTGAAGAGGCCTTGTTGCTGGGGGTCGTGATGCGTGAGGGCTGGAACGGCCTTGACCTGGGCAAGGCGTTGGACTCAGAGATGACCAGGATCAATGAAGGCATGCCGCTGGGCATGACGCTCTCCAAGGTCACCGATCAATCTGTGAATATCAGTTCGGCCGTCGGCGAGTTCATGGTCAAATTCTTCGTCGCGCTGCTTGTGGTGATGCTTGTCTGCTTTCTCAGCATGGGCTGGCGGGTAGGCGTTGTGGTCGCTGCGGCTGTGCCGCTGACGTTGGCCGTGGTGTTTGTGGTGATGGCGGCCACTGGAAAGAACTTTGACCGTATTACCCTCGGCTCGTTGATTCTGGCGCTCGGCCTGCTGGTGGACGACGCCATCATCGCGATCGAAATGATGGTGGTGAAAATGGAAGAGGGCTACGACCGCATCAAAGCCTCCGCGTACGCCTGGAGTCATACGGCCGCGCCGATGCTTTCCGGCACGCTGGTGACGGCTATCGGCTTTATGCCCAACGGCTTCGCGCAATCGACAGCCGGCGAGTACACCAGCAACATGTTCTGGATCGTGGGCATTGCCCTGATTGCCTCCTGGGTGGTTGCGGTCGCTTTTACCCCGTACCTGGGGGTGAAGCTGTTGCCGGACATCAAGAAAGTCGAGGGCGGTCATGCGGCCATCTACAACACCCCGAACTACAACCGCTTCCGCCAGGTTTTGACGCGAGTCATCGCCCGCAAATGGCTGGTGGCCGGCACTGTCATCGCTGCGTTTGTCGTGGCGATCCTCGGCATGAGCCTGGTCAAGAAGCAGTTCTTTCCGACCTCGGACCGTCCCGAGGTATTGATTGAAGTGCAAATGCCTTATGGAACCTCCATTGAGCAGACCAGCGCGACCACCGCCAAGGTCGAGGCCTGGCTGCAAAAGCAGGATGAGGCAAAGATCGTCACGGCCTATATCGGGCAAGGCGCGCCGCGCTTCTATCTGGCAATGGCGCCGGAACTGCCTGATCCGTCGTTTGCGAAGATTGTGGTACTGACGGACAGCCAGGAGGCGCGCGAGGCCCTCAAGTTGCGTATCCGCGAAGCGACGGCTGAGGGACTAGCCCCAGAAGCGCGGGTCAGGGTGACACAGCTTGTGTTTGGTCCGTACTCGCCATTCCCTGTTGCCTACCGGGTGATGGGACCTGATCCGTCAACGTTGCGCGAGATTGCGGGCCAGGTACAGGACGTGATGCAGGCGAGCCCGATGATGAGAACCGTCAACACCGATTGGGGACCGCTGACGCCGACGCTGCATTTCGCTCTGGATCAGGATCGCCTGGAGGCGGTGGGGCTGACGTCAAATTCAGTCGCGCAGCAATTGCAGTTCCTGCTGGCCGGAGTACCGATCACCGCGGTTCGCGAGGACATTCGTTCGGTGCAGGTGGTGGGTCGCGCAGCGGGTGATATCCGGCTCGATCCCGCCAGGATAGAAGGCTTTACGCTGGTAGGTACGGCGGGTCAGCGGATCCCGTTGTCTCAGGTAGGAGCGGTGGATGTGCGTATGGAAGATCCGATCCTGCGGCGTCGTGACCGCACGCCGACCATCACCGTGCGTGGCGACATTGCCGAAGGCTTGCAGCCACCGGACGTCTCGAGCGTGATCATCAAGGAGCTGCAGCCGGTCATCGACAAGCTGCCTGACGGGTACCGGATCGAGCAGGCGGGTGCAATCGAGGAGTCGGGCAAGGCCGGTAAAGCGATGTTGCCGTTATTCCCGATCATGATTGCCTTGACGCTACTGGTCATCATTGTGCAGGTCCGTTCGATCTCGGCGATGATCATGGTGTTCCTCACCTCACCCCTGGGATTGATTGGTGTGGTGCCGACACTGCTGATCTTCCAGCAGCCGTTTGGTATCAACGCTCTGGTCGGCCTGATCGCCCTTTCGGGTATTTTGATGCGCAATACGCTGATTCTGATCGGGCAAATCCATCACAACGCGCAAGAAGGGCTGGACCCGTTTCACGCAGTGGTCGAAGCCACGGTACAACGTGCCCGCCCGGTACTGCTGACAGCGCTGGCGGCCATCCTGGCATTCATTCCGCTGACCCATTCCGTCTTTTGGGGGACGCTGGCCTACACACTGATCGGAGGCACGTTCGTCGGAACCATCATGACGCTGGTGTTCTTGCCAGCGATGTACGCCATCTGGTTCAAGATCCGTCCTGGCAATACGGGGCAAGCCGAAGCAGCGAACAAACAGGCAAGCCTGGTGGATAGGGCGCCACCCGTCCTCTCGCCGCTGACCTGACTCTGTAGGAGCAGCCGGTCGACGCTCGATTGCTCGCGATGGTCGTCAACGATGACGCGTATTTGCTGGCTAAACGCGGCGCTCTTGAGTCCATCGCGAGCAAGCTCGCTCCTACACGTGTGGCCATGCCAGCGATGGTCGTCAACGATAACGCGTGTAAACCGGATAAACGTGGCGCACGTGAGTCCATTGCCTGTAGGAGCTGGCTTGCCAGCGATGGTCGTCAACGATAACGCGTGTAAACCGGATAAACGCGGCGCACGTGAGTCCATCGCGTGTAGGAGCTGGCTTGCCAGCGAAGGTCGTCAACGATAACGCGTATAAACCGGATAAACGCGGCGTACTTGAGCCCATCGCCGGCAAGCCGGCTCCTACAGGATCTACCCATAAAACGGCTGGTACCCACCGGGATTCCACGAAACGCCAAAACGAAAAAACCCGCCTGTGAGGGCGGGTTTTTCGGTGGTTTCAGAGATTTTTAAAGCCTTCTCTGGAACCTTGTCTGGCTCACGACCTGGACTCGAATAGAAAAATAAGCATCTGTTTTTCAATGATATTATTCTGATTTCTAAAACTTATATCCCTACGATTATCCTAATAACGCCCGTATTTTATGCGAACTCTTTCGATACCCATGAGCACGGCAATAGCCAACTGCCAAGGTGGTATACGCAGGCAATTCTGCGGCTCTATATTGGTGAGCTTGATCGTCCAATGGCCATTATAAATCCTCATTTGAGATATAGAGCTCATTAGGCTACCGGGTTCGTTTGACGAGCCCTCCAGATGGATGGACTGCAATCGAAGTGTCGACTGAACCAGCGGGAGAAGGCACTGAGTTCGGAAAAACCCAGAACGCCGGCTATCTCACTCAAAGGATGATTGGAGTGTGCCAGGTGCCGCATTGCCAGCTCAGCACGCACCTGATCCAGCAGGGAGGAAAATGTTTCGCCTTCCTGTACCAGCTTGCGATGCAGTGTTCGCCTGTCAAATCCCAGGTTGACCGCTACTTGCTCTACCGAGCAGCGCCCCGTGGGCAACAGCATCCAGATCATCTGGCGCACCTGCTCAAGCAAAGCGGTTTTGGATTCTTCGCGGATACTGTCCAGATACTGATGAACATAACGGGCCATGACTGGATCGGCACTGGGCAATGTCTTGTCGAGGTCGGTACTGCGACAAACGATGCTATCCATCAGACTGTTGAACTGCACCGAGGTGGCGAACACTCGGCGGTGTCGGCTGTCGTCGATCGGTGCAGTGTGACGGAAGCAAACCACTGAAGGATGCCAGTGGTTACCCAGCAAGACTTTCAGCAAGCGGTGGATCACCGCGACGGACAACTCCATCGCCTGGCGCACCGGCAGGTTACCCACCGTGACCTGTTCCATACGCAAAACCACGACGCCACCACTTTCCTCGATATTCAACACCAAACCCTGATTGTGCAGGTAAAGGAAATCGCGGAACGCTTCCAGGGCTGAACGGATGGTTGGCTCGTCACGCCACAATAGTGCCAGAGGTCCCAGATTGGAGAGCTTGCGAGTTTCCGCCATGCGCAGGCCAAAATCATCCACACCGGCTTCGCGCGCAGAACTTTCGAGCAGTTGCACTACGGCTTCGGTGGGAATCTTCAAATCTGGCTCGAGCAGGCATCGCGGATCGAGACCGACGAGGCGCAATTGCTGCAGGTGATCAACGTGCAGAGATCGGGCTATTTCAGCGTAGTTGGTCAGGCTGGCACTGCGAACGAGACCGCTCATGAATGATTTACCAATCCGGGACAGCGATTTATCAGCTTAGCAGGTCGATGTCCCGCTAAGTCAAGAGACATGCCGGCAGCCGGGCGACACTGCGTCACCACCAAGACGGAGTGTTTCCAATGAAATTGCATGATCGAGTTGCCTTGATTACCGGTGGCGCAGGTGGCCTGGGCCGGGCCATCGCCCTGCGCTTTGCCAGCGAAGGCGCCTGCGTGGTCATTTGCGACATCAACGAAGAGGCGCTTGAGGCCACGCGTGCCGAGATCGAGGGGCGCGGCGCACAATGCCTGGCACTGCGTTGCGATGTCTCGTCGAGTGGTGAGGTGAACGCGATGTTCGACCAGATCGACGCGCGCTTCGGCGCTCTGCATATCCTGGTCAACAATGCAGCCCTGGTGCCAGACAAACCCCATGACGAAGAGCGGCGCAAGCGGCATTACGCACTGGTAACCCAGCCAGTGCGCCGTCAATCGTTGGAAATTACCCGCAATATGGACGATGTCGAATGGAAGCGCTTCTGGGCGGTAAACGTCGACGGGGTGTTCTATTGCACCCGTGCCGCCTTGCAGCGCATGGAGCCGCAGCGCTACGGCAAGGTCATCAATATCGCGAGCATCGCCGGTATTTCCGCCATGAGCGCCCACAGCCCGCATTACTCCGCGACCAAGGGGGCAGTGATCGCATTCACCCGCTCGGTGGCCTACGAGGTGGCCGGCGCCAATGTTCAGGTCAATGCCATCTGCCCCGGGGGCGTACGAACCCCGGCCTTCGAAAATTTCCTCGATCAGCAATCGCCTGAGCAACTCAACGTGCTCAACCAAATCCTTCCGCTGGGGCGATTGGGAGAGGCCGAGGAATATGCGGCGCTTGTGTCCCATCTGGCCTCGGATGAGTGCTACCTGGTCGGCTCGATCATCAATGCAGCGGGGGGAACCTACATCTGAGGCATTTCGCGGTGGGCGACGAGAGTGTCCCGAAATGTCAAATCGATATCCCGTAAGGTCAAACAGAATCGAATCAGTGAACTTAGAGTGGGTTCAACCACTAACAAAAATAAAAGGAACTGTTCATGTCTCTCAATCAGTCCGAGACGGTCACCCCGACCTGCGATGCCATGCGCGAAGCTGGTAATTGGAATCCAGCCTGGGACACGTTGGCCGAGCTGGATGCCGAGTGGATCGAAAAATTCCTCGCCATGGCCGTGCACCCGATGCGCAATGGCGTGCTGGAGCCCAGGACCATCGAACTGATCTCGATCGCTGTCGACGCCTCCTGCACTCATTTGTATGCCCCGGGCGTCCGCCGTCACATCCGCAAGGCCCTGGAACTCGGCGTCAGCGTAGAGGAAGTGCTCGCGGTGTTGCAGCTGACCTCGGTGCTGGGCATCCACAGCATGGCGGTGGGCGCCCCGCTGCTTATCGAAGAAGCGCAGAAGCTGGCCGCCGACGGCCCGATGCAAGACACCTACTGAATTCCTTCCGACAACGCATTTCGAGGTCACCGCCATGTTCTACACCCATGACTCGCTGTACCCGGAAAACCAGGACAAGCTGATCATCTCTGTTGCGCCCTACGGTCCCGAGTGGGTGCCGTCCGACTTCCCGCAAGATATTCCGGTGAGCATGGACGAGCAGGTGCAGAAGGCTGTCGATTGCTACAACGCCGGAGCCACCTTGCTCCACGTGCATGTACGCGAGGCTGACGGTAAAGGCTCCAAGCGCATGTCCATGTTCAACGAGATGCTGCATCGCCTGCGTGAAGCAGTGCCGAAAATGATTCTGCAGGTGGGCGGCTCGATTTCCTTCGCTCCTGAACCTGGTTGTATTGCCCAGTGGCCAGCCAATGACTCGCGCCACGCCCTGGCATTGCTCGAGGCAAAGCCGGATCAGGTGACCATCGCCATTAACACCAGCCAGATGAACATCACCGAGCTGCTGACCGCGCAGGACATCGAAGGCACGTCGCTGGCAGAGCCGGCCATGCTGGCCGCGTTCCGTGACATGTACCTGGAAGCCGGCCCGAGCTTCTATGAAACCAACCTGCGCCTCCTGTGTGAAAACGGCATCCAGCCATTTTTCATGCTGGGTCATGTCCATCAGCTGGAAACCGTCGAACACATTGTGCGCAACGGTCTGTACAAGGGCCCGCTGAACCTCTGCTACGTGGGCATTGGTGGCGGCCTGGCCGGACGGCATCCAGCCGATCTGGTCGAATTTGCCCGCCGCGTGCCCGACGGTGCGGTACTGACCAACGAGTCGATCATGCGCACCATTTACCCCACCAATGCCATCGCCATTGCTATGGGGCACCACGTACGGGTCGGCATTGAAGACTGTCTGAGCGGCCCGCGTTATGAACGTATGACCTCCGTACAGCAGATCGAATGGTGCGTACAGCAGGCCCGGCACCTGGGCCGCGACATCGCCACTGCCGACGAAGCCCGCGCCACCATGAAGATTGGCGAAACCTACGCCAGCACCGACGAAACACTCAAGGCGCTTGGCTGGGCGCCGAATCGCCAACCGGGCCAGCGCGGCAATTTGATGTGGGACTAGCGCTAGGTTGAAAACATGCGGTGGGTTGCCCACCGCAGACACCTATTCGTGCGGCCTTGGCCGTGCGGCAATCCTGATCACGCTGTTAGTGAATCAACCTGGAGTGCCCGTTATGGCTCTTCCCATCAGCAGCACCGACATCGCCGAGGATGACGCACCACGAGTTTCGCGTGGTTACGCCTGGCTAGTGTTTGCGCTGACATTTGGCTTGATGTTGTCCGACTACATGTCGCGCCAGGTCATCAATGCCGTTTTTCCCTCGCTCAAGGCCGAATGGGCCTTGAGCGATACCCAGCTCGGCGCGCTGGTCAGCGCCGTCGCTCTGACCGTCGGGCTCATGACCTTTCCCGTGTCCTTGCTGGCTGATCGTTGGGGCCGCGTGAAAAGCGCCACACTCATGGCTATCGTCTGGGGCCTGGCGACCATCGCCTGCGGCCTGAGTGGCAACTTTGTTGCGATGCTCATGGCCCGCGCCGTGGTCGGTCTAGGGGAGGCGGGCTACGGCTGCGCAGGTGGTGCCATTCTGCTCAGTGTTTTCCCGCGGCGCCTGCACTCCACAGTGATTGGCGCCTTCCTCGCCGCTGCGTTGTTCGGCTCGGTACTCGGGGTAGTTCTGGGCGGCGTGCTGGCCCAACATTACGGCTGGCGCATGGCGTTCATCGCGGTGGGAGCGGGGGGCCTGTTGCTCGCCGTGATCTACCCGATGGTGGTGCGCGAGCCTGCAAAACCCGTCGTACAAACTCCGGTCGCGCGCATGCCGCTGAAGGCCGTGTTGCGGACACTGCTGACCACGCCGACTTCGCAGTGGACCTACCTCGGGTCTGGCCTGCAGATGTTCATCCAGGGTTCGGTGATTGCCTGGATGCCGAGCTATCTGAACCGTTTCCATGGCATGGACATGACCCAGTCAGCGACCAGCGCCGGCCTGTTGGTACTGGTCGCAGGAATCGGCATGACAGGTGGCGGTGCGCTGGTCGATCGCCTGAGCCGCCGCGATGATCGCAACAAGCTGCGCGTCCCCATGCTCTTTGCCCTGATCTCGGCGCTGATCCTGCTGACGGCTTTTGCGCTGCCGCCCAGCCCGCTGCAATTGGTGCTGATCGGTGTCGGTCTGCTGATCGGTGCCGGTTTCGCCGGGCCTTGCGGTGCGGTGATTTCGGATGTAACCAGCGCGTCGATCCATGCTTCGGCGTTGGCGGTCCTGGTGCTGGCCAACAACATTATCGGCCTGGCTCCCGGCCCGTTCATCACTGGAGCGCTCGCCGATGTCTTTGATCTGCAAGTCGCCATGGCGGTGGTGCCACTGGCCAGTTTCGGCGCGGTCTTTGCCTTTCTACAGGCCGGTCGGCACTACCGAAACGATCTCGCTCGCCTGCAGCAGGGAGAGCGTACTTCATGAACAAGAGACTCCTCGCGCCCCTCTCTGCATGACCACAAACAGCCAGCAGGACAAGGATTATTGCTCGCTGCAGCAATGCCTTTGAGCGCCGCAAAACTGTAATTCAAACAATAATAGGTGACCATTGATGCTCGGCCTGATGCAACACCAACCGCTACTGATTTCTTCGCTGCTTGAGCACGCCTGTGTTTCCCACCCGGACGCAGAGATCGTCTCGCGCATCGCAGAGGGAAGCATCCATCGCTGCACTTACGCTGATATCGGCCGCCGCGCAGGTCAGATTGCCAACGCCCTGACCACCCTCGGTGTGCAGCCGGGCGAGCGCATCGGCACGCTGGCCTGGAACGGTTACCGGCACATGGAACTGTACTTTGGCGTATCCGGCATGGGCGCCGTCCTGCATACCATCAACCCGCGCTTGTTCCCTGAGCAGATCGAGTTCATTGCCAACCATGGCGAAGACCAGTACCTGTTCTTCGACCTGAGCTTCGCTGCCCTGGTGGAAGAACTGGCGCCGAAACTGCCGACGGTCAAAGCCTTCATCGCCCTGTGCGATCGGGCGAACATGCCCGACATCAAGGTTGCCAACCTGCGCTGTTATGAAGAGCTGCTTGCCGACCATTCGACCCGGTTCGATTGGCCGTCGCTCGATGAAAACAGCGCCTCGTCAATGTGCTACACCTCCGGCACCACGGGTAACCCCAAAGGCGTGCTGTATTCGCATCGATCCTCCGTGCTGCACTCGATGATGTCCTGCACTCCCAGTGGTTTTTCTCTGTCAGCCAACGACGTGGCATTGATTGTGGTGCCGATGTTCCATGTCAACGCCTGGGGCATGCCCTATGCCGGTGCCTTGTCCGGTGCCAAGCTGGTTCTGCCGGGGCCGGCCATGGACGGTGCCAGTCTGTACGAACTGATGCGCGATGAAGGCGTGACCATGGCGCTCGGCGTACCGACCGTGTGGATGATGCTGCAACAACATGTTGAAAAGGCCGGCCTGCAACCCCGCGACGAGCTGTGCCTGAATCGCGTGGTCATCGGTGGCGCCGCTGCACCGCGCGCGGTTGTCGAATGCTTCGAGCGTCTATTCGATACCCGCGTCATGCATGCCTGGGGCATGACCGAGATGTCACCGGTGGGCACCGTCTGCCATCCGTTGCCCAAACACGCCGACGCCAGCCTCGAGCAACGCCTTGATCTGCAGAGCAAGCAAGGCCGCGCCCCCTATGGTGTGGCGATGAAGATCATCGACGAGGAGGGCAGGAGTCTGCCGCGTGATGGTAAGGCTTTCGGTCATTTGCTGGTCAAAGGTCCGTGGATCGCCAGCAGTTACTTCGGCGGCGAAGGTGGCCCGATCCTCGACAGCGACGGTTGGTTCGATACCGGCGACATCGCCACCCTCGACCCGGATGGGTACATGCAGATCACCGACCGCGCCAAGGACGTGATCAAGTCCGGCGGCGAGTGGATTTCCTCGATCGATCTGGAAAATGCAGTCATCGGCCACCCGGCCGTCGCCGAGGCTGCGGTGATCGGCATCGCCCACCCGAAATGGCAGGAGCGTCCGCTATTGGTGGTGGTACTCAAGGCTGGCCGGTCCGCCAGTCGCGAAGCCTTGCTGGATTTTCTCACCGATAAAGTGGCGCGCTGGTGGCTGCCCGATGACGTGGTGTTCGTGGATGAACTGCCACACACCGCCACGGGCAAGGTGCAGAAGCTGAAATTACGAGAAATGCTCCGTGATTATCGGTTACCCGCCTGAGCGATAGGTTCCGGTTACACCCTACAAAAAAACAAAAACAAAAACACACAGGCACATCAGAAAATGAAGAGTAACAACCTCCTGCCCGTGCGGCACCGGTTGCTGGTTTCGGCCATCCTTACGGTCAGCCTTCCAGCGGCAAATGCTATGGAACTGGACACCGGCAACGAAGACTTTTCCATCCGTTTCGACAATACCGTCAAGTACAACTACGGCGTGCGCACCGAAGGGGCCGACAAGCGCATGTTGAGAACGCCGAACAACAACGACGGTGACTACAACTTCCGTAAGGCCGGCACCAACATCACCAACCGTGTCGACCTGCTGTCCGAGCTGGATGTGGTCTACCAGAAAAAGACCGGTTTTCGTGTCAGCACGGCGAGCTGGTATGACAAGGCCTATGACAATACCGGTTCCAACTCCAACCCGTTTCCCAACGGCAACGACGATTTTTCGTCGATCTCAGGGTTCGGCGGGCATCCAGGCGCGCCGGCCGTTTTTGGCAGCCCGCACCTGAGCAACTATGCCCAGCGTTACTACAGTGGTCCGTCCGGTGAAGTCCTCGATGCCTTTGTGTTCTACAACGCCGAGGTGGGTGAGGAGTCCCTGCTCAATATCAAGGCTGGTCAGCATAACGTGTTCTGGGGTGAAACCATTCTCAACCCGGTGCATTCGATCAGTTATGGCCAGTCCGGCCTCGATCTGGCCAAACTGGCTGCGTCGCCCGGCACGGAAGCCAAAGAACTGTTCGTGCCGCGCAACCAGATTTCCACCACGTTGACCATCAACCCCGAGCTGACAGTGGGCGCGCAGTATTTCCTCGATTGGGATGCCGCGCGCTTGCCCGAGGCCGGCACTTACTACGGTGGTTCTGACCTCGTGGGCTTCGGTGCCCAGTCGTTTCTTTTGGGGCACACAGGGGGGGCGGGGCTCGCCGGTCCGAACGGTACACTGACAACCGTTCGCCGCGGCGATGACTTCACCCCCGACAATCAGGGTGACTGGGGCCTGATGCTCAAGTGGTCACCCGAATGGCTGGACGGCACGCTGAGCGCCTACTACCGCAAAACCTCCGACATTCTTCCGCAAGCGATTCTCGACACTCGAGGCCTGACCAGTGTTGGCGGGGTACCCGGCTTGCGCAATTCGATCAGTACCACCACCTATGAGTTCGCTTATGCCGACGACATCGACATCTATGGCCTCAGTCTGTCCAAGGAGTTCGGCGGGGTCAGCGTCGGTAGTGACCTGAACGTACGCCATAACATGCCACTGGCGAGTATTCCGGCAATCATCAGTGCGGCTGGCCCTGGCGGGTTGCAGGCAGGCCTTGGCCTGCTCCCGGCGCGCAGTCCGGCGACAGGTGTGATCACCGATGCACCCCGCGCTGGTGACAGCATGGCCGCCACCGGCGACACGTTGCACTGGACCATCAATGGCCTGGTCACTTTCGGCGACACCCCGCTATTCGATTCAGCCAGCCTGTTGGGTGAACTGTATTACAGCAATCTGTTGAGCCTCGACAGCAAAAACAAGGCGCTCTACAAGGGCGAGGACAGCTATCGCGGCATCGACAAGCCTACCCGTGACAACTGGGGGATCGCGGTCAACTTCACGCCGACCTGGTACCAGGTATTTCCCGGTGTGGACCTGAGCGCACCGATGTCGGTCAACCTCGGTATCGACGGCGTTTCGCCTGTGGTAGCGGGCGGGGCAGAAGATACCGGCACCTATGCCGTTGGGGTGAGCGCTGCTGTCTACAACCAGTACTACGTCGACCTCAAGTACGTCGACGCCTTCGGCGAAACCACGAAATGTGACAACGGCGCAACCGATGGTTCAACCCCTAACGCCCTTGACGGCACGCAGCGTTACACCTGCTTTGGCGGCGGATATGCGTCCTTCTCCGGCGCCGGTGCCACCGAAGATCGTGGTGCCCTTTACCTGACCCTGAAAACCACCTTCTGATCTACACATTGCCAAGCGCAAGCAGGAGAACAATAAGATGAAATTCGCCTATACACTGATGGCCGCCTCCTTGGCCCTGGCCCTTGCGGGGCCGTCCCACGCAGCCGTCGACGCCACCGAAGCGGCCAAACTGGGTAACCAGTTGACCCAGATCGGCGCCGAGAAAGCCGGTAATGCCGACGGTTCCATTCCGGCTTATCAGGGTGGCTTGACCACCCCGCCGGCCGGCTTCAAGGCGGGCGACAGCATGCGCCCGGATCCGTTTGCCAGCGAGAAGCCGCTGCTGGTCATCGACGGCAAAAACGTCGACCAGTACAAGGGCCAGTTGACGGCGGTAACCGCTGAGCTTGCCAAGCGTTATCCAGGCTTTCGCATTGAAGTCTTTCCGACCCATCGAACTGCCGCGCTGCCGAAGGGCGTTCTGGACAATACGGTAAAAAATGCCACGGCGGCGCGCTCGACCGACGGTGGTAATGCGATCGAAAATGCCTTGCCGGGCACGCCTTTCCCGATCCCGAAGACCGGCGCCGAGGCGATCTGGAATCACTTGCTGCGTTACCAGGGCGTCAACATCCAGAGCAAGTACGACAACTGGAACGTCGACTCCGCCGGTGTTGCCAGCCTGGCCACGACCGGCAGCGCGCAGATCAACTACGCCGCCTATGACGACCTTTCCAAACCGCTCGCGGCTGCCGACACCTATTACCAGATCAAACTGGCCTACACCGGTCCGGCCCGACGCGCCGGTGAGGCGGTGCTGCTGCGCGATGCAGTCAACCCACTCGAGCAACCACGCCGTGGCTGGCAATACCTGCCGGGGCAGCGCCGCGTGAAGCTGGCGCCGAGCCTGGCCTACGATACCCCCAACCCGGGTACCGCTGGCGCTGCCACCTGGGACGATGCGTTCGTGTTCAACGGTGCGCTGGACCGTTATGACTGGAAGCTGGTCGGCAAGCAGGAAATGATCGTTCCGTACAACACGTACCGTGTGACCTATCAGAACGATCTGAAGCCGATGATGACTGCGAATCACTTGGCTCCCGAGTTCGTTCGCTGGGAGAAACACCGTGTGTGGGTGGTGGAGGCCACTCTGAAACCTGGTGCCCGTCATATCTACGCCAAACGCCGTTTCTACCTGGACGAAGACAGCTGGATCGCTCTGGCCTCTGACCAATACGATGCGAACGGCCAGCTGTACCGCGGCGTTTACACCTTCCTCAGCCAAAGCTATGACCAGCAGGTACCGGATGCCACGCCTTATCTGACGTACGACCTGATCGGTGGCACCTACAGCGCCATCGGCCTGCCCGGCCCATACGGCGGCATCAAGTACAGCGAGGCGCTGAGCAAGACCCAGTGGGCGCCGGAATCGCTGGCGGGTGCCGGTATCCGTTAATTGCCTCGTCGCTACTCTCTGCTGTCCGATTTGTGATCGGACAGTTCTTGCGCCGGGTTGTGCTTGCGTGCAATCCGGCGCCTTCTGCCATGAGGGCGCGTTATGTGCTCCTGCTATAAAAAAATCATGCAGCTCGTGCTGGTCGTGACGCTGGCGCTGCAAAGCGTGGTTCAAGCGGCCAGCTTCGTTGATGTGCTGGATTTGCCCGCCAAGCCGAGCGCCCTTGCGTCGCGCAGCCCTTTGCTGGATCTGGCCCATGCCGGGCAGCGTCTGGTCGCCGTGGGGCAGCGTGGCCACATTCTGTATTCCGACGATAATGGCAAGCGTTGGCAGCAGGCAGTCGTGCCTGTCAGCAGCGACCTGAATGCCGTGTATTTTCCAACCGCCGAGCAAGGCTGGGCGGTGGGCAACGATGGCGTGGTGTTGCACAGCAGCGATGCCGGCGCGACCTGGAGCAAGCAGCTCGATGGCCGCCAGATCGGCGATTTGATGTTCAAGCATTACACCGCCCTGGCGTTGGCCGAACCGGACAACGAGCAATGGGCCGTACTGGCCGCCGACGGCCAGCGGCTGATCGAGGAGGGCGCGGACAAGCCGCTGCTCGACGTCTGGTTCGCCAACGACAAGCTCGGTTATGCAGTCGGGATGTTCAACCTGATCCTGCGCACCGAGGATGGCGGCCGCAACTGGACGCCGTTCCAGGATCGCACCGACAACCCGCAGGACTTTCACCTCAATGCCATCGCCTCGACGGGCGATGCGCTGTACATCGCTGGCGAGCAGGGCCTGGTGCTCAAATGGGACGATTCGCACCGGCGTTTCGCTGCCCTGGAAACACCGTATCAGGGCAGCTATTTCGGCGTCGTCGGGCAACCTGGCGAGGTACTCGTCTATGGCCTGCGCGGCCATGTCTTGCGCAGTACCGATGGCGGGGTCAACTGGGTTCGGCTCGATAGCGGTCTGCAAGTCAGCATCAGCGCCGCGCTCCTCGATAGCCGTGGGCATTACCGGCTGTTCACCCAGGCCGGGCACACGCTGCTGACCGATGACAGCAACAGCAAACTGCGGCTGGCTGCGCAAACCGACCCGTCACCGATAGCCGGCGCCACCCTGGCGGCCGACGGCGCGCTGGTACTGGTCGGCAGCCGTGGCGTACGTGCGCTGCCCGTCGAAGAACAATAAGAATTAGAGTGAGTACCCTGACATGAGCAAATTGACGCAAGACACTATGCCGGTGATCCGCGACCTGCGGGACTTCGATCGGCGCTCCGGCAATCTGCTGGAGCGGCTGGTGTTCAACCATCGTCCGCTGTTCATGCTGCTCATGACACTGGTCACTTTGGTGTTGGGCTATATGGCGGTGACTCGCCTGGAACTGCGTCCCGGCTTTGAGAAGATGATTCCGCAAAGCCAGCCGTACATTCAGAACTACCTCGAGAACCGCAAGTCCCTGCGTGGCCTGGGCAACACGGTGCGGGTGGTGGTGGAAAACACCCGGGGCGACATCTTCGATCCGGACTATCTGGCTGTCCTCAAACAGGTCAATGACGAACTGTTTCTCACCGAGGGTGTCGACCGGGCCTGGATGAAGTCACTGTGGAGCCCGGCCGTGCGCTGGACTGAAGTGACCGAGGAAGGCTTCCAGGGCGGTCCCGTAATGCCTGACGCCTACCAGGGCAATGCGGCCGGCATCGAGCAGTTGCGCCAGAACATCAACCGGGCCGGCATCGTCGGCAGTCTGGTGGCCAGCGACTACAAATCGAGCATGTTGATCGTGCCGCTTCTGGACAAAGCCTCGGCCACCGGCCAGGGCCTCAACTACCACGAATTCTCCAGGCTGCTCGAGGAGCGTTTGCGTGACAAGATCGAGTTTGCCGGCGATAGCGCGGCGCGTAAATCCGGGGTCGAAGGCACCGGCCATTACAAGGTCCGGGTGATCGGTTTCGCCAAGCTGATGGGTGACCTGATCGACGGCCTGATTCAGGTGATGATGTTCTTCGGCCTGGCGGTGTTCACTTCGCTGGTGATCATCTTCCTCTACACCCGTTGTGTGCGCAGCACCTTGCTGGTGGTCGGTTGTTCGCTGATCGCGGTGGTCTGGCAACTGGGCATTGTCGCCTGGCTGGGCTACGCCATCGATCCGTACTCGGTGCTGGTGCCGTTCCTGATCTTCGCCATCGGCGTGTCCCACGCGGCGCAGAAGATGAACGGCATCATGCAGGACATCGCCCGTGGCACTCATAGGCTTATTGCCGCGCGCTACACCTTCCGCAGGCTGTTTGTTGCCGGCGTCACCGCATTGCTGGCCGACGCGGTCGGCTTCGCTGTGCTGATGCTGATCGATATTCCGGTGATCCAGGACCTGGCGATTACCGCCAGCATTGGTGTCGCCGTATTGATCTTCACCTCGCTGTTGCTGATGCCGGTGGCACTGTCCTATGTCGGCGTCGGCGCGAAAGCCGCCGAGCGTGCGCTGAAAATAGACAACCGCGCCGAGAAGCACAAAGGCTTCGGCAAGCTGTGGGACGCGCTCGATCGCTTCACCACCGCCAAGTGGGCCACCGGTGCGGTTCTGGTCGCGGTGTTGATGGGCATTGGCGGTTTCATGGTCAGCCTGAACCTGAAGATCGGCGACCTCGACAGCGGTGCGCCGGAGCTGCGCGCCGACTCGCGCTACAACCGCGACAACGCCTACATCACCCAGCATTACGCGCTGTCCAGCGACCTGTTCGCGGTGATGATCAAGACGGCACCGGAAGGCTGCCTGAACTACAAGACCCTGGTGCTCGCCGACCGCCTGGCCTGGGAGCTGCAACAGTATCCGGGCGTGCAGGCCACCGCCTCGCTGGTCAACGCGGTGCGCCAGATCACCGCCGGCACCTATGAGGGCAATCCCAAGCTCAACAGCCTCCAGCGTAACCAGGACGTGCTGAACTACGCGGCGCAGCAGGCCTCGGTCAATGCCCCGGAACTGTTCAACACTGACTGCTCGCTGATGCCAGTGATCGCCTTTCTCAAGGATCACAAGGCCGAGACGCTGGATGCAGTCGTGGCCATCGCCGACAAATTTGCCCGCGAGAACAGCACCGACGATCGCCAGTTTCTGCTGGCCGCCGGCAGCGCCGGGATCGAGGCGGCGACCAACATCGTGGTGCGCGAGGCCAATCGCACCATGTTGCTGTATGTCTACCTGGCGGTGACGCTGTTCTGCCTGATCACTTTCCGTAGCTGGCGTGCCACGCTGGTGGCACTGTTGCCGCTGGTGCTGACCTCGATCCTCTGTGAAGCCTTGATGGTGGCCATGGGCATTGGCGTGAAGGTGGCGACCCTGCCGGTGATCGCCCTCGGCGTGGGCATCGGCGTCGACTACGCGTTGTACCTGCTCAGCGTGCAACTGCACTTCCAGCGCCAGGGCCTGCCGCTATCCGAGGCCTACCGCAATGCGGTGGCTTTCACCGGTCGAGTGGTGGGGTTGGTCGGTATTACCCTGGCTGCCGGCGTCATCTGCTGGGCCTGGTCGCCGATCAAGTTCCAGGCCGACATGGGCATCCTGCTGACCTTCATGTTCCTGTGGAACATGCTCGGGGCGCTGATTTTGATCCCGGCGCTGTCGTACTTCCTCTTGAATACTGGATTGCACAAGAAGCTGCCCCTTGCTCAGCCTTTAGTCCCTGACGCGCAACAGCCAGCTGATGCTGTTCGCGTCCAGTGCGACGCAGGGCCTGTGGCATGAGCCGGCGGATCGCAGTGGCGGCGTTGCAGGTACCGACACCCGGTAACCGAATCCTGCTCGTGGATGAAGGCTCAAGCATTGCGCTGTTCAACGTCGATGGTCAGCTTTACGCCGTCGACGACAGCTGTCCGCACCAAGGGGCTTCGTTGTGCAGCGGGCGTCTCGAAGGGCAGGTGATCAGGTGCTGCGCCCACGGTTTGCGCTTCGACCTGGCCAGCGGCTATTTGCTCAATTCGACCCGGCTGCGGGTCGCCAGTTATCCGGTCGAAGTCATCGACGGCCAGACTTTCATTGTCTTTTTTCCCGAGGAATGCACCCCATGAGCAGCATCGCGCTCGCCAATGTCCAGAGTCGTACACGTGAGCTGGCGCCGGGCTTCGTTGTCAGTTTGATCGTTGCCGCTGCGGCGACCTTCCTTTCCGAGCATTACGGTGCGCCGGTGATGCTTTTCGCCCTGTTGCTCGGCATGTCCGTGAACTTTCTTGCCGGGGACGGCAAGTGCAAGGCCGGCATCGAGTTCACGGCGCGCAATGTGCTGCGCATCGGCGTGGCGCTGTTGGGTATGCGCATCACGCTCGAGCAAATCGCCGCTCTGGGCTGGAAGCCATTTGCGCTGGTGGTGATTGTGGTGGTGGCGACCATTGGAGTCTCGGTGATAGCGGCCAGGATTCTGGGTTTCAAGCGCATCTTCGGCCTGCTCACCGGCGGCGCCACGGCTATCTGTGGTGCTTCGGCTGCGCTGGCGCTCGCCGCCGCACTGCCCAACCACCCACAGAAGGAGCGTGCAACCCTGTTCACCGTGATCGGCGTTTCGGCGCTGTCCACCCTGGCAATGATCCTCTATCCGATGATCGCCAACTGGGCAGCTCTTTCGCCGCAGGAGGCCGGAGTCTTTCTCGGGGCAACGATCCATGACGTCGCACAGGTGGTGGGTGCCGGCTACAGCATGTCCACCGAGACGGGAGATACCGCCACCGTGGTCAAACTGATGCGTGTGGCCATGCTTGTGCCGGTGATTGTCTGCGCCGCCCTGGTGACCCGCATGCAGGGCGCCGATCCGACGGGCAAACGACCTCCGTTGCTGCCCATGTTCGCCGTCGGCTTCCTGATTCTGGCCTGCGTCAACAGCACCGGTTGGGTGCCAGCGCTGATCCAGACCGGGGTCAATGAGCTGTCGCGCTGGTGCCTGGTCATCGCCATCAGCGCGCTGGGCATGAAGACTCAACTCAAGGAGTTGGCCGCGGTCGGCATCAAACCGATCCTGTTGATGATTGGCGAAACCGTATTCCTGGCAGCACTGGTGCTGCTGTTACTGCACTGGAGCCGCTGACTGCCGAGCCGACCGCGCCTCGGCTCCCCCGGCGCTTGACCAGCGACGGGCAATTTGTCCCGCAAGGTCAAGGCGTGGTCCCCGAGCGTTCTTATCATGTTGCCCATAACAAAACCCGAAATGGGTGATCCCCCAACGCCTTCCGAGTGATTGCATCATGGCTGACTACAAAGCTCCTCTGCGCGATATGCGCTTCGTTCTCAATGAAGTATTCGAAGTATCCAGACTCTGGGCCCAACTACCGGCCCTGGCTGAAGTGGTAGACGAAGACACTGCCTGTGCAATCCTCGAAGAAGCCGGCAAACTCATCGCCAGCACCGTCGCTCCGCTGAACCGCAGCGGTGACGAAGAAGGCTGCACCTGGACCCATGGCGCGGTGAAAACCCCGAGCGGATTTCCCCTGGCCTACCGTGGCTATGCCGAAGGCGGCTGGGTCAGTGTCGGCGGTGACCCGCAGTTCGGTGGCATGGGCATGCCCAAAGTGATTTCTGCCCAGGTCGAAGAAATGGTCAACTCGGCCAACCTGGCGTTCGGCCTGTACCCGATGCTGACCGCCGGCGCTTGCCTGTCGATCAACGCCCACGCCAGCGAAGAGCTCAAAGCGGCGTACCTGCCGAACATGTACGCCGGCGTCTGGGCCGGTTCCATGTGCCTGACCGAGCCACACGCCGGTACGGACCTGGGGATCATCCGCACCAAGGCCGAGCCTCAGGCCGACGGTTCCTACAAGGTCAGCGGCACCAAGATCTTCATCACCGGTGGCGAACACGACCTGACCGAAAACATCATCCACCTGGTGCTGGCCAAGCTGCCGGATGCACCGGCGGGGCCGAAAGGCATTTCGCTGTTCCTGGTGCCGAAGTTCATGGTCAATGCCGATGGCAGCCTGGGCGCGCGCAACCCTTTGAGCTGCGGTTCGATCGAACACAAGATGGGCATCCAGGCGTCCGCGACCTGCGTGATGAACTTCGATGAAGCCGTGGGTTACCTGGTCGGCGAGCCGAACAAAGGCCTGGCGGCGATGTTCACCATGATGAACTACGAACGTCTGGGCGTCGGTATCCAGGGCCTGGCCACGGGCGAGCGCTCGTACCAGAACGCCGTTGAGTACGCCCGTGACCGTCTGCAAAGCCGTTCGCCGACCGGCGCGCAGAACAAGGACAAAGTGGCTGACCCGATCATCGTCCACCCGGACGTGCGTCGCATGCTGCTGACCATGAAAGCCTTGAACGAAGGGGGCCGCGCCTTCTCCACCTACGTGGCGATGCAACTGGACACCGCCAAGTTCAGCGAAGACGCGACCACCCGCAAGCGTGCGGAGGATCTGGTGGCGTTGCTGACCCCGGTGGCCAAGGCGTTCCTGACCGACCTGGGGCTGGAAACCACGATTCACGGCCAGCAGATTTTCGGTGGCCACGGTTACATTCGTGAGTGGGGTCAGGAGCAGTTGATTCGCGACTGCCGTATTACCCAGATCTACGAAGGCACCAACGGCATTCAGGCACTGGATCTGGTGGGTCGTAAAGTGATCGGTAGCGGTGGGGCGCTCTACAAGCACTTCGCCGAGGAGATCATGGCGTTCATCGAGTGCACCAATCCTTCGCTGGCAGAGTTCACCGAGCCACTGAAAGCAGCCGTCGCCAATCTGGAGCAAATGACGGCCGATCTGTTGGAGCGTGCCAAATCCAACCCGAATGAAATCGGTGCGGCTTCAGTCGAATACCTGCACGTGTTCGGCTATACCGCCTACGCCTACATGTGGGCCCTCATGGCGCGTACTGCGCTGACCAAGCAGGATCAGGACGATTTTTACAAGAGCAAACTCGGCACTGCGCGCTTCTTCTTCGCACGCTTGTTGCCGCGGATCTACTCATTGACCGCTTCGGTCAAGGCCGGCAGCGAAAGTCTGTATCTGCTGAATGCTGATCAATTCTGATGCGCTTGCTTGTGTTGTGAATCGTGCCACTTGAACTTCAAGGGACCACCAGCGTGGTCCGGAATCCGACAGAACGCCAAAACGAAAAAACCCGCCTGAGAGGGCGGGTTTTTCGGGGGGGCAGAGATTTTGAAAGCCTTCTCTGCAACCTTGTCTGGCTCCACGACCTGGACTCGAACCAGGGACCCAGTGATTAACAGTCACTTGCTCTACCAACTGAGCTATCGCGGAATGGCGCGTATCTTACTGATTCAAAAAGAGAAGTCAAGCATCGAATAACAATGGGAGCGAATCATCGGGGCGGGCGGTGGTTTAGCGGCGATTGGCGGTTACCAGGATCGCCCCAGAGGTCTACCATGGCCGCCCGGAAGTGGTGACACGCGCTGCCGGCCATTCGCCGAAAAGGTATGCGCCATGAATCATTTGACCCTCACACCTCGACACCACGGGGTGCACCCATGAGCATCTCTCAAATCAGCCTGCCCAAAGGTGTCGGCCCCCACGCTGAAAAGTTGTTCGACGCCATCACCCAGGCCGGCACCGTTGAAGCATTGAACCGCGCTGGCGGCAAGGCGGAAGGTTTTGTCCTGGGGCTGGAAAGCACCAAGGCAATCAAGAGTCAGGTCGCCGAATCACTCTACGTCGCCTATGACGATGCGGTCAGTCAGCGTGCGACCGAGCTGGCTTAACCGCCGAAGGTAATCGTGGCAACCATCAGTTTGGCGTAGAGCGCCGTGGCACCCAATTGCACCAGCCACAGGGCCAGGCCGCCGAGAAACACACCAGCGGCCACTTGCATCACCAGGTTGTTGCCGCGTTTTGTCGGGGCGCGGGGGGTGAAGTGATCCAGGTCATCCAGATCATCGCGGTCCGCGCGCAGGTTGTCGTTTTTCATGTGGGTTCTCGAAAAATCCGGGTGAAGACAGCCTGTAGGAGCTGGCTTGCCAGCGAAGAGGTCATAACGGTCAGCATTGGTGTTGGTGGATCGACCGCCTTCGCTGACAAGCCAGCTCCTACAAGGTCGATGTGTGGAGTTTAGAGGTCTCGGTCAGTCCATCGGGAATTATCTGAGGCGAATAAAAAACGGGAAGCACGATGGCTTCCCGTTTTCCATTTCAAGACGTGATCAGATCACCTGAACGATGGCATCCGTAACGGCCTTGATATTGCTCTGGTTCAACGCGGCCACGCAGATGCGGCCGGTGTCCAGGGCGTAGATGCCGAACTCGCTGCGCAGGCGGTGAACCTGCTCAACGCTCAAGCCGGAGTAGGAGAACATGCCGCACTGACGACCGACGAAGCTGAAATCGCGCTGGGGCGCTTTTTGTGCCAGCAGGTCGACCATCTGGGTGCGCATGCCGCGAATGCGCAGGCGCATTTCGGCCAGTTCGGCTTCCCATTGGGCGCGCAGTTCCGGGCTGTTCAGCACCGCAGCGACAACGCTGGCACCGTGGGTCGGCGGGTTGGAGTAGTTGGTGCGGATTACGCGTTTGACTTGCGACAGCACGCGCGCGCTTTCTTCTTTCGATTCGCTGACGATCGACAGGGCGCCCACACGCTCGCCGTACAGCGAGAACGACTTGGAGAACGAGCTGGAGGCGAAGAAGGTCAGGTTCGACTCGGCGAACAGACGCACGGCAGCGGCATCTTCGTCGATGCCATCGCCAAAGCCCTGATACGCCATGTCGAGGAACGGCACGTGGCCTTTGGCTTTAACCACTTCCAGGACGTTTTTCCAGTCGGCCGGGCTCAGGTCCACGCCAGTCGGGTTGTGGCAGCAGGCGTGCAGCACAATGATCGAGCCGTTTGGCAGCGCGTTCAGGTCTTCGAGCATGCCGGTGCGATTCACGTCGTGGGTCGCGGCGTCGTAGTAGCGGTAGTTCTGCACCGGGAAACCCGCGGTTTCGAACAGAGCGCGGTGGTTTTCCCAGCTCGGATCGCTGATTGCCACAACGGCGTTCGGCAGCAGTTGCTTGAGGAAATCGGCGCCGATTTTCAGAGCACCAGTACCGCCAACGGCCTGGGTGGTGATGACGCGGCCAGCGGCGATCAGCGGCGAGTCATTGCCAAACAGCAATTTCTGCACGGCCTGGTCGTAGGCGGCGATGCCGTCGATTGGCAGGTAGCCACGGGAAAGGTGTTGAGCGGCACGAATGGTTTCGGCTTCGACAACGGCGCGCAGGAGTGGAATTCGCCCCTCCTCGTTGCAGTAAACACCGACCCCCAGGTTGACCTTGTTGGTACGGGTATCGGCGTTGAATGCTTCGTTGAGGCCCAGGATTGGATCGCGTGGTGCCATTTCGACAGCGGAGAACAGGCTCATTATTGCGGCGGCTCTGAATGGAGAATGGAGGGACGTGTCGCGCTCCAGCCGAATGCACTAGAGCGGTGCACAAACGGGGAGCTAGTATAGAGGCCATCGGCGTTTGCTGGCGACAGGCGAATCAGCATTTCGGGTAAGTTTTTCCGATTATTTCTCGACCGGTAGTCGAATGGTGTCGGCAAAGGTTTTGCGCGATGTAGGACGTTTGCCTTGAAAGCGCTGGCAATCGGCTCCACATTGAGCACAATCCAGTTTTTTCTTCGGGCGACATCGGTCGTTTGCGGTCTTTTTCGTTCGTGCCGGTTTTACCGGCAAGCGTGATTCCAGAGGTATTTCATGTCTGAATTCCAGCTAGTCACCCGTTTCGAGCCCGCCGGCGATCAGCCGGAAGCCATCCGCCTGATGGTCGAGGGCATCGAAGCCGGGCTGGCGCACCAGACACTGCTCGGTGTGACCGGCTCGGGCAAGACCTTCAGTATCGCCAACGTGATCGCCCAGGTGCAGCGCCCGACGCTGGTGCTGGCGCCGAACAAGACCCTGGCGGCGCAGTTGTACGGCGAGTTCAAGGCGTTCTTCCCGAACAACGCGGTGGAGTATTTCGTTTCCTACTACGACTACTACCAGCCCGAAGCCTACGTGCCGTCCTCGGACACCTTCATCGAGAAAGACGCCTCGATCAACGACCACATCGAACAGATGCGTTTGTCGGCGACCAAGGCATTGCTTGAACGCAAGGACGCGATCATCGTCACCACGGTGTCTTGCATCTACGGCCTGGGCAGTCCGGAAACCTATTTGAAAATGGTGCTGCATGTGGATCGCGGCGACCGGCTCGATCAGCGTGAATTGCTGCGACGCCTGGCTGACCTGCAGTACACCCGCAACGACATGGATTTTGCCCGCGCGACCTTCCGCGTGCGTGGCGATGTGATCGATATCCACCCGGCGGAATCCGATTTCGAAGCAATCCGCATCGAGCTCTTCGACGATGAAGTGGAAAGCCTTTCGGCGTTCGATCCGCTGACCGGCGAAGTGATTCGCAAACTGCCGCGCTTCACCTTCTACCCCAAGAGCCACTACGTGACGCCACGGGAAACCCTGATGGCTGCGGTCGAAGGGATCAAGGTCGAGCTGCAGGAGCGCCTGGAATACCTGCGCTCCAACAACAAACTGGTGGAAGCCCAACGCCTGGAGCAGCGCACCCGTTTCGACCTGGAGATGATCCTCGAACTGGGTTACTGCAACGGCATCGAAAACTACTCGCGCTACCTGTCCGGTCGCGAAGCCGGCGCGCCGCCGCCGACGCTGTATGACTATCTGCCGCCGGACGCCTTGCTGGTGATCGACGAGTCCCACGTCAGCGTGCCGCAGGTTGGCGCGATGTACAAAGGTGACCGCTCGCGCAAGGAAACCCTGGTCGAATACGGCTTCCGTCTGCCGTCGGCGCTGGACAACCGGCCAATGCGTTTCGATGAGTGGGAAAGCATCAGCCCACAGACGATTTTCGTCTCGGCGACGCCGGGGAACTACGAAGCCGAACACGCCGGGCGCGTCATTGACATGGTGGTGCGCCCGACCGGGCTGGTGGACCCACAAATCGAGATCCGCCCGGCACTGACCCAGGTCGATGACTTGCTGTCGGAAATCACCAAGCGCGTCGCCGTCGAGGAGCGGGTGCTGGTCACCACGCTGACCAAGCGCATGGCCGAAGACTTGACCGATTACCTGGCCGACCACGGCGTGCGTGTGCGTTATCTGCACTCGGACATCGACACCGTGGAACGGGTCGAGATTATCCGCGACCTGCGTCTCGGCACTTTCGATGTGCTGGTGGGCATCAACCTGTTGCGTGAAGGCCTGGACATGCCGGAAGTCTCGCTGGTAGCGATCCTCGATGCTGACAAGGAAGGCTTCCTGCGGTCCGAGCGCTCGCTGATCCAGACCATCGGCCGCGCGGCACGTAACCTCAATGGCCGGGCGATTCTCTATGCCGACCGCATTACCGGTTCCATGGAACGGGCGATCGGTGAAACCGAGCGTCGTCGCGACAAGCAGATCGCCTTCAACCTGGCCAATGGCATCACGCCGAAGGGCGTGTTCAAGGACGTTGCCGACATCATGGAAGGCGCCACCGTACCTGGTTCGCGCAGCAAGAAGCGCAAAGGCATGGCCAAGGCCGCCGAGGAAAACGCCCGGTACGAAGCCGAATTGCGCTCACCGGGCGAGATCGCCAAGCGTATCAAAGCCCTGGAAGAGAAAATGTATCAGCTTGCCCGGGATCTGGAGTTCGAAGCGGCGGCGCAGATGCGCGACGAGATTGCCAAGTTGCGCGAGCGGTTGATCACTGTTTGATTTGTAGTGTCTGAACTGGCCTCATCGCGAGCAAGCTCGCTCCCACAGGGATCACACTGAACCCTGTGGGAGCGAGCTTGCTCGCGATGAGGCCAGTCAGGGCGCAGTAAATATCAACTAGTGCGCCTCGCCAGCCTTCAACCCCTCCGGCAATTTCCTGGTCAGCAATACCGCCAGCATGCTGACCCCCAGCGCAATCCCGACAAAATGAAACGCATCGTTATAGGCCATGATCGACGCCTGTTGATGCGCAATTTCGCTGAGTTTGCCCAGTGCCGCCGTTTCACTGCCCAGTCGATCGGTCAACGAGGCAATGCGCTCGGCCACCTGCGGATTGCTCGGCACGATCGACTCACGCAGGTAGTCAAAGTAAACCTTGGTCCGCGCATCCAGCAGGGTGGCGAGCAGGGCGATGCCGATGGCGCCGCCGAGGTTGCGCAGGATGTTGAACAGGCTCGAGGCCGATCCCGCATCCTGGGGCAGGATGTAGGCGGTAGCGATCAGCGAGATGGTGACCATGATCAGCGGCTGGCCCAGGGCGCGGATGATCTGGATCTGATTGAACTGCGGCCCGGCAAAGTCCGGGTTCAGCACGCCCGAAGAGAAGCTCGCCAAACCGAATAACCCGAATCCCAATGTGCACAGCCATTTCGGTGAGACAAACTTCATCAGCTTGGGCACCAGCGGGATCAGAAACAGCTGCGGTACGCCCATCCACATGATCACTTCACCGATCTGCAGGGCGTTGTAGTTCTGGATCTGCGCCAGGTACAGCGGCAGCAGGTAGATCGAACCGTACAACCCGACCCCCATTCCGACGCTGGAAATGCTGGATAACCCAAAGTTGCGGTTGCCGAGGATGCCGAGATTGATCAGCGGATTGGGTTTGGAAAACTGCACGATCACAAAGCTGATCAGGCTGACCAGCGCGATACTGCCCAAGGTCACGATCAGGTTCGATTCCAGCCAGTCCTTGCGATGGCCTTCCTCCAGAAACACTTGCAAGCAACCAAGCCCGACGCCGAGGGTGAGAATGCCGGCGTAGTCGGTACTTTTCAGTAGTTCCCAGTGGGCTTCTTTCTTCTCCAGGCCGTACATCAGGCCGGCGATCATGATCAGGCCGGGCGGGATGTTGATGTAGAAGATGTATTCCCAGCCCCAGTTTTCCGTCAGCCAGCCGCCGAGGGTCGGGCCGATGGAGGGGGCGAAGGTGGCGGTCATGGCGAACATGGCCATGCCTTTGGCGCGATGGTGTTCCGGGAGTTTGATCAGGGTCAGGGTGAACGCCAGTGGAATCAGCGCGCCGCCGGTAAAGCCCTGCAAGGCACGAAACATGATCATGCTTTCCAGGCTCCAGGCCATGGAGCAGAGCAGGGAGGCCGCGAGAAACCCGAGGGACACCCACACCGCCAGGCGCCGCGCCGACAGCAACTGCACGAGCCAGGCGGTGAGCGGGATCATGATGATTTCCGCCACCAGGTACGAGGTGGAAATCCATGAGCCTTCTTCCAGGGTCGCCGACAGCGCGCCCTGGATGTCCTTGAGCGAGGAGTTGGTGATCTGGATGTCCAGCACTGCCATGAAAGCGCCGAGCATCACGCTCATCACCGCGATCCAGTCCCGCCGGGTCGGTTCGCCGACCGGACGGATCAGTTGATCACCGGCCATCGCCAGCGGCGTCTTTGCTGCTCACTTTGCTGGTGACGTCTTCAGGGGCGTCCTTGATGTTCACCCTGGCGGTCACCGACATGCCCGGGCGGATCTTGCCGCGCAGCGGGTTGTCGGCGGCGAAGGTCAGTTTTACCGGAATCCGCTGCACGACCTTGGTGAAGTTGCCGGTGGCATTGTCCGGCGGCAACAGGCTGAACTGAGCGCCCGAGGCGGCGAACAGGCTGTCGACCCGGGCTTCGATCGGGGTGTCGCTGTAGGCGTCGAAGGTCAGCTCGGCTTTCTGGCCGGGCTGCATGTGGCCGATCTGGGTTTCCTTGAAATTGGCCTGAATCCAGATGTCTTCATCGGGCACGATCGACAACAGGTACGCGCCGGCCTGCACGTACTGGCCATTGCGTGCAGCGCGCTGGCCGATCAGGCCGCTGATGGGCGCGTGGATTTCGCTGCGGGTGAGGTTCAGCTCGGCTTGGGCCCGATCGGTTTCGGCATTGGCAATCTGTGCGTCGAGGCGTTTGATCTCGGCGGTCAGTGCATTGACCTGCTGCCGCTGACTTTGCGCGTCGGCCTGGGCCTTGGCCAGTTGCGAGCGGGCGATGTGGGATTCGGCGGAGAGGGTGGTCACCCGTTCTTCCGAGACATAGCCGGGTTTGCGCAAGGTCTCGGCGCGGGTCAGGTCGATTTGCGAGCGACCCAGGCTGGCCTGGCTGGACGCGACTTGCGCTTCGCTGGCGGCGATCAGGCTGGCCTGCTGGGTCAGTTTGCTCTGGGCTTGCAGGCGTTCGGCCTGGCGGGTGGCGAGGGTCGCGTTGGCGCGGTCGACGGCGAGGCGGAAGTCGTCGCCTTCGAGTTTGACCAGCAGCTGGCCTTTCTCGACATGCTGGTTGTCCTGCACCAGCACCTGGTCGATGCGCGCGCCCAATTGGCTCGACACACGGGTGATCTCGCCCTGGACATAAGCGTTGTCGGTGCTTTCATAAAAGCGCCCCTTGAAGAACCACTGGGCAAACAGACCCCCTGCAATCAACAGGACCATCAGCAGGAAGGTGAAGAGGCGACGCTTGAGTTGGGCAGGCATGAGGAAAACTGTAGTCGAGAAATTGTAAGAGAAGTTATCGGCGGGTGAATCTGGCACACAGCCGATAAACGGTAAATGCCATCGACCGATATCTGCGGCATACGGGCGTTACAGCCGCAACCTTGGCTTAAATGCCCTGTTCACTGGAGCCGGGCGGGTGTCGCCTGTTACCATTCGCGCCTTGTTTGAACTTTGCTTTTTTTCTTTTCGAGACATGCCATGACCACCGTCCGCACTCGCATCGCGCCATCGCCTACCGGGGATCCCCACGTAGGTACCGCTTACATCGCCTTGTTCAACTACTGCTTTGCCAAGCAGCACGGCGGTGAGTTCATCCTGCGGATCGAAGACACCGACCAGTTGCGTTCGACCCGCGAGTCCGAACAGCAGATTTTCGACGCCTTGCGCTGGCTCGGTATCGAGTGGAGCGAAGGCCCAGACGTCGGTGGCCCGCACGGCCCATACCGTCAAAGCGAGCGCGGCGATATTTATCAGAAGTATTGCCAGCAACTGGTCGACATGGGCCACGCGTTCCCGTGCTTCTGCACCGCCGAAGAACTGGACCAGATGCGCGCCGAGCAGATGGCCCGTGGCGAAACTCCGCGCTACGACGGTCGCGCGCTGCTGCTGTCCAAGGAAGAAGTCGCCCGTCGCCTGGCGGCTGGTGAACCGCACGTTATCCGCATGAAAGTACCGAGCGAAGGCGTCTGCGTGGTGCCGGACATGCTGCGCGGCGACGTTGAAATCCCGTGGGACCGCATGGACATGCAAGTCCTGATGAAGACCGACGGCCTGCCGACGTACTTCCTGGCCAACGTGGTCGACGATCACCTGATGGGCATCACCCATGTATTGCGCGGCGAGGAGTGGCTGCCATCGGCGCCCAAGCTGATCCTGCTTTACGAGTACTTCGGCTGGGAACAACCGGAGCTGTGCTACATGCCGCTGCTGCGTAACCCGGACAAGAGCAAGCTGTCCAAGCGCAAGAACCCGACCTCGGTGACGTTCTACGAGCGCATGGGCTTCATGCCCGAAGCGATGCTCAACTACCTGGGCCGCATGGGCTGGTCGATGCCGGACGAGCGCGAGAAGTTCTCGTTGCAGGAAATGGTCGACAACTTCGATCTCAAGCGCGTGTCCCTCGGCGGGCCGATCTTCGACATCGAGAAACTGTCGTGGCTCAACGGCCAGTGGCTGCGTGACCTGCCGGTGGAAGAGTTCGCCGCCCGCGTGCAGAAGTGGGCACTCAACGCCGAGTACATGATGAAAATCGCACCGCACGTGCAGGGCCGGGTCGAAACTTTCAGCCAGGTGGCACCGCTGGCCGGGTTCTTCTTTGCCGGTGGCGTGAACCCTGATGCCAAGCTGTTCGAATCCAAAAAGCTGTCGGGCGATCAGGTCCGCCAGTTGATGCAGTTGATCCTGTGGAAGCTCGAAAGCCTGCGTCAGTGGGAGAAGGACAGCATCACCGCGACCATTCAGGCGGTGGTCGAGTCCCTGGAGTTGAAGCTGCGTGACGCCATGCCGCTGATGTTCGCCGCGATCACTGGCCAGGCCAGCTCGGTGTCGGTGCTCGATGCGATGGAAATCCTCGGGCCGGACCTGACCCGTTTCCGTCTGCGCCAGGCCATTGACCTGCTGGGCGGCGTGTCGAAGAAAGAAAACAAGGAGTGGGAAAAGCTGTTGGGTGCTATCGCCTGATTTCCCTTGCCTGATCTTGTAGGAGCCGGCTTGCCGGCGAAGGCGACCTCGAAGCTTGCATCGTTCTTGCGGTCCTCTTCGCTGGCAAGCCAGCTCCTACAGGCCGGGAAATCCCGGATTTTCGGGGGGGAGGGCGGTAAGTGATTGTTATGTCGGCAAAAAACTTTAAATTTTTTGAAAAATAAGTTTGACAGACTTTCGATACGCCCTTAAGATTCGCCCCGTCCTCAGCGATGACATCAACGATGAGGGGCTATAGCTCAGCTGGGAGAGCGCTTGCATGGCATGCAAGAGGTCGACGGTTCGATCCCGTCTAGCTCCACCAATTTACACTTCAAGGCCTGGCCACACCGGCCTTGGAGCGATCAACACTCAGCGTTGATCAGTTGTATGGAAGGGTTTGCGTCCCCTTCGTCTAGTGGCCTAGGACACCGCCCTTTCACGGCGGTAACAGGGGTTCGAGTCCCCTAGGGGACGCCAGTTTTACAGAAGCGATGTTGCAAGATGTCGCTCCGCCGCGAGGCGAAAAATCCGGGGCTATAGCTCAGCTGGGAGAGCGCCTGCATGGCATGCAGGAGGTCAGCGGTTCGATCCCGCTTAGCTCCACCAATTTTACAGTTCAAGGTCTGGCCACACCGGCCTTGAATCGATCAGCTCTCAGCACTGATCAGTTGTATAGAAGGGTTTGTGTCCCCTTCGTCTAGTGGCCTAGGACACCGCCCTTTCACGGCGGTAACAGGGGTTCGAGTCCCCTAGGGGACGCCACGATTACCCGCTCTGCGGGATTTATAAGGGTCATTCAATTATTGAATGGCCCTTTTGTTTGTCTGGCGTTTGGCCAAATTCCTCCATTTCCAAAAAAACTGTTCTTCAGACCAGCGGTCACCCCCATGGCTTGCTAAAATTTATTATGAGAATAATATTTCAATCGTAATATTCGGAGGCAACGATGAACGATAAAAAAGCTCAAACCCGCGAACGCATCCTCAAGGCCGCCAGCGCAGCGCTGATTCAGCGCGGCCCAGCCGAGCCAAGCGTGGGCGAGGTGATGGGCGCGGCGGGCCTGACGGTCGGCGGCTTCTACGCACACTTCGAAAGCAAGGACGCGATGATGCTGGAGGCGTTCAAGCAATTGCTCGGTCACCGCCGCGACCTGATCGCCGAGATGGATGCGCAGTTGACCGGCGAAGAGCGCCGCACTCTGGTGGCGGCGTTTTACCTGTCGCGCAAACACCGTGATTCCTCCGAATCGGCGTGCCCGATCCCGGCTTCGGTCGGTGAACTGGGACGGCTGCCGGAAGCGTTTCGCATTGCATTGAATGAACACGTCGAATTGATGGTTGCGCAGTTGGCGGCCAGTCCTGAAGAAACCGAAAAAGCCCTGGCCGACCTGGCCGTGATGGTGGGGGGGCTGGCTCTGGCGCGGGCGCTGGGGCCGGGAGAGTTGTCCGATCGATTACTGCGTGCCGCCAAATCGGCAGTGCGTTGACCTGAAGGCTGCGGCCTGAGGAGAATGCGATGAGCGCGTTAAAGTGGGTTCGTGGCGTTAATGGCACCTTGGGCTGGTTTGCCCCGAAACTCGTCGCCAGCAAAATGCGACTGGCCTTCATGACACCGCGGGATCTGCCGCCCCGTGACTGGGAACTGCCGCTGTTGGCGAAGTCCGAGCGGATCACCTTGCGTTTCGGCCTCTCGGCGTTGCGTTGGGGGCAAGGCCCGGCCGTGTTGCTGATGCACGGTTGGGAAGGGCGGCCAACGCAGTTTGCCAGCCTGATCACGGCGTTGGTCGATGCCGGTTACTCCGTGGTCGCGCTGGATGGTCCGGCTCACGGCCGCTCACCGGGCAGCGAAGCGAATGTGGTGCTCTTTGCGCGGGCCATGCTTGAAGCCGCCGCCGAATTGCCGCCACTGCAAGCGGTCATCGGCCATTCCATGGGGGGCGCCAGCGCCATGCTGGCGGTGCAGTTGGGCCTGCGCACGGAAACCCTGGTCAGCATCGCCGCCCCAGCGCGGATTCTTGGTGTGTTGCGTGGATTCGCCCGCTACGTCGGGCTGCCACCGAAAGCCCGTTCGGCGTTCATTCGCCAGGTCGAGAAAGACGTCGGCATGCGTGCCGCGACGCTGGATGTCGCTCACTATCAGCTGGATATGCCTGGCCTGATCGTCCACGCCGAAGATGACAACATGGTCTCGGTCAAGGAGTCTCAACTGATCCACGAAGCCTGGTTCGACAGCCGTTTGCTGCGCCTGCAAGAAGGTGGGCATCAGCGGGTGCTGGCTGACCCTCGGGTGATTGATGGCGTGTTATCACTGCTGGCCGGTCGTCGCCTGCAATCGCGCCAATCCGCTTGAGCATCCGTTACACTGCCCCGGTCGAATCGATATGACCGGGAGTGGGGCATGGGCTGGGATCGGGAAACGCCATTTATCATTGATCTGCAAGTGGACGCCGAGGACATTGACGGGTTGGGGCACGCGAACAACGCGGTCTACGTGACCTGGCTCGAACGCTGTGCGTGGCGCCACTCCCAGCGCCTTGGCCTGGACCTGGTCGAATACCGGCGTCTGGACCGGGCGATGGCAGTGGTGCGCCACCAGATCGATTACCTGGCGGCAGCCTATGAAGGCGATGAGTTGCAATTGGCGACCTGGATTGTCGATTGGGATCAGCGCCTGAGAATGACCCGGCATTTCCAGTTGAAGCGACCCAGCGACAATTCGACCTTGCTGCGCGCACAAACCACCTTCGTCTGTATCGAGCTGTCCACCGGTAAGCCCAAGCGCATGCCCGCGGAGTTCATCGAAGGTTATGGCCCGGCACTGCAAATCCCGGCCTGACACAATCCTTGTAGGAGCAGCCTTCGGCAGCTCCTACGGGGTTTGCCTTTTCATTGCTGAAACCCAGTAAACTGCCGCACGTTTTTCCTCGAGTGTGTTTTTCATGCAAATTGCTTTGGCGCCCATGGAGGGGTTGGTCGACGACATCCTGCGCGATGTGCTGACCCGCGTGGGTGGTATTGACTGGTGCGTGACCGAGTTCATTCGGGTCAACGACCAGTTGCTCACGCCTGCCTATTTCCACAAGTTCGGCCCGGAGTTGCTCAACGGTGCCCGGACGGCCTCTGGTGTGCCGCTGCGTGTGCAACTGCTCGGTTCCGATCCGGTGTGCCTGGCGGAAAATGCCGCACTGGCTTGCGAGCTGGGTTCTGAAGTGATCGACCTGAACTTCGGCTGCCCGGCCAAGACCGTCAACAAATCCCGTGGTGGTGCGGTACTGCTCAAGGAGCCCGAGCTGCTCAACCAGATCGTCGAACACGTCCGTCGCGCCGTCCCCCCGCACATTCCGGTCACCGCCAAGATGCGCCTGGGCTTCGACAGCCCGGACGGTTCGCTGGAGTGTGCCACGGCCCTGGCCGAAGGCGGCGCGGAACATATCGTGGTGCACGCGCGGACCAAAGTGGATGGCTACAAGCCGCCAGCGCATTGGGAATGGATCCCTCGCGTGCAGGATGTGGTCAAGGTGCCGGTGTTCGCCAATGGTGATATCTGGAGCGTCGAAGACTGGCGCCGCTGCCGTGAGATCAGCGGCGTGGAAGACATCATGCTCGGTCGTGGCCTGGTGTCGCGTCCGGATCTCGCCCGGCAGATCGCCGCAGCGCGGGCCGGGCAGGTGGTGGTGGAGATGACCTGGGCCGAGTTGCTGCCGTTGATCCAGGACTTCTGGCTGCAAGCCAAGGCGCAGATGACGCCTCGCCAGTCGCCGGGTCGCCTGAAGCAATGGCTGGCGATGCTGACCCGCAATTATCCCGAGGCGGTGGCGCTTTTCACCGTACTGCGTCGTGAGACCGAACCGGATCAGGTCTCGCGTTTGCTGGGGCTGCCCGTGGCGGAAGCGGCCTGAAATTTTTTTAAAAAAAACTGAAAAAAATCTCTTGAAATGCAATCAGCGGTCCCTATCTAAGAATTACGCGATGCCGAATTCGGGTCGCGGAGACAAAAAACCTTGCTGATATTTTCAGGAGATTTGAATCATGGCTACGACATTTTCCATGGCCCCACTGTTCCGTTCGTCGGTAGGTTTCGACCGTTTCAACGACCTGTTCGAGACGGCCCTGCGAAATGAGCCAGGCAGCAGCTATCCACCCTATAACGTGGAAAAACACGGCGACGATCAATACCGCATCGTCATTGCCGCGGCAGGTTTCCAGGAAGAAGATCTGGATCTCGAGGTCGAGAAAGGTGTGCTGACCATCAGTGGCGTCAAACGTGACGCGGACGAAGACGTCACTTATCTGTATCAGGGCATTGCGCAACGTGCCTTCAAACTGTCCTTCCGTCTGGCGGACCACATCGAGATCAAGTTCGCCGGCCTGAGCAACGGTCTGTTGAGTATCGACCTGCTGCGAGTGGTACCGGAAGAGGAGAAAGCCAAGCGTATCCCGATCAACGGCACGCAAAAGAAGGCTCTGCAACACTGAGTCGAGCCCGAAGCCGGGTCGTGTAATTGATCAGGTAGCCGGCCGAAACGAAAAGACCCCGACTTGTCGGGGTCTTTTTTTGACTCAAGTCCAGCCCCATGCACTGCAAAATAATCATTGCACGCCTCGTGATCGGTGGATTCCCAACGTGATGAGGTAGCGTTCCTCGGTGGGACGCTTGTTGTCCCTGAAGCGACTGACCACCAGCATCAGTTGGTACTTGTTACCGGCTCGCCAGTAGGCTGTACCGCCTTTGTTGACGTCGCGCAGTTGGGCTCGCCACAGCTGGGCGTAGGCGGCATTGATCGCCTTGTTGCGTGCCTTGGGGTCGGTGATCAGCTTGCCTCCCGGCGCCACGACCTTTTCGACCCTTTGCTGGTAGCTGCGTCAGAGATTCTCGCAGGCCTGCCCCGAGTGAAAATGGAGGCATGACAAAGTGCGACGCACAGGGTTAACGCGGGGGGAATAAACGTAAATGGGATGTTTCCGAGATGCGTGTAGGAAATGGAGAATCAATCGCCTTCTGCTATGGCTTCCGGCGAAAAGTGTGAAGGAAACCGTATTTTTCCAGCCTGCGCGCGTAATCGTTAACGTGCTTCGCGAGCAAGCTCGCTCCTACAGAGGGGGGGTTATTTCAAGAGTTTTTGGAACTCCTCCACCGGCAACGGCTGACTGTGCAAATACCCTTGGTAGAAGTGACAGTCCAACCCCTGCAAGAACTCCAGCTGCTCCGCTGTTTCGACCCCTTCGGCGATCACTTTCAAATCCAGGCTGTGGGCCATGGCGACGATGGCGCGGATGATCTCGGCGTCGTTCGGGTCGGTGGTGGCGTCGCGGATGAACGACTGGTCGATTTTCAGGGTGTCGACCGGCAAGCGCTTGAGGTAGGTCAGCGAGGAATAGCCGGTGCCGAAGTCGTCCATGGCGAAGCTCACACCGAGTTTTTTCAGGCGGCGCATTTTGCTGATGGTGTCTTCCAGGTTCTGGATGACGATGCCTTCGGTGATTTCCAGTTTCAACAGGGAGCAGGGCAGGCCATAGCTGGACAGGCTGCTTTCGACGCGCTCGACGAAGTCGTTCTGGCGGAACTGGCGCGGGCTGATGTTCACGCACAAGCTGAAGTTGTATGGGTCTATCGAGCCTTTGTCGATCAGTTGTTTGAAGGCCTGGCAGGCTTCGTCGAGGATCCAGGTGCCGACCTCCAGAATCAGCCCGCTGTCTTCCAGCACCTTGATGAACTCGGTGGGCGACTGCCTGCCGAGCTCTGGATGATTCCAGCGCACCAGGGCCTCGGCACCGACGATGCGATCGCCCCGGGCGTCGACCTGGGGTTGGTAATGCACGCGAAACTCACCCCGGGAAAGCGCCAGGCGCAAGTCGGTTTCCATGCGCAGACGTTCGCTCGCGGCCTTCTGCATGGTGTTGTGGTACATCTGCGCGGTATTGCGCCCCGAGTCCTTGGCGCGATAGAGCGCGATGTCGGCGCGCTTGAGCAGGTCGGTCGGGGTCGAGCCGTGATCGGGGATCAGCGCAATGCCGATGCTTGGCGTCACTTGCAGGCGCTGGCCATCGAGGAACATCGGTTCGGACAGCAGTTCGCGGATGGTGTCGGCCAGTTCGCGTACCTGATCGCTGACCTCGCTGCGCGAGCCTTCGAGACCGCTGAGCAGTATTACGAATTCGTCACCGCCCAGGCGCGCGACGGTGTCTTCCATGCGTACGCTGGCCTCCAGGCGCGCGGTGATGATTTTCAGCACGGTATCGCCCACTGGGTGCCCGAGGGAGTCGTTGATGTGCTTGAAGTGGTCCAGGTCGAGGAACATCAGCGCGCCGCGCAGGTTATGCCGTTTGAGCAGGGCGATCTGCTGGCTCAGGCGATCCATCAGCAATGCGCGGTTGGGCAGGTTGGTCAGTGAGTCGTGGTAGGCCAGGTGGCGAATCTGCGCTTCGGCGTTTTTCAGCAGGCTGACGTCTCGCGCGGTCAGCAGCAGGCAGGCGGTTTCATTGAGGGTGATCGGCTCCACCGAGACTTCGACGGTGAGCAGTTCGCCACGCTTGTTGCGCCCGAGCATTTCCTGGTGATGAACCCGGCCCTTGATCTGCAATTCGGCGAGCAGCGCCGAGCGTTGTTTTTCTTCAGCCCAAATTCCCACCTGATACACCGTGCGGCCCAGCACTTCTTCGGCGCGGTAGCCGGTCAGGCGGCAGAAACCGTCGTTGACCTCCAGATAGCGTCCGGTGTCGCGTTCGGTGATGGTGATGGCGTCGGGGCTGGAGTGGAACGCCTTGGCGAATTTCTCTTCACTGGCCTTGAGCGCCGCTTCCGAGCGCTGTTGCTGGGTGATATCGCGTAGCGTGGTGACGATGCAGGCCTGGTCGCCGACGCTGATCTGGCGGCTGGAAATCACGCAGGTCAGGACCTGTCCGTCCTTGTGCTGGACCAGAATGGCGACGTTGTTCAGGCCTTGCTCGCGGATTACTTGTTCGATCCGTCGCAGGCTTTTCGCCGAAGCGTCCCACAGGCCGATTTCGTCGGCGCTGCGGCCGATCACATCGGCGGTGCTCCAGCCGAAGGTCTGGGTGAAGCTGGAGTTGATTTCAATGAACTGGCCGCTGTCCTGGCGGGTGACGCAGATCGGATCGGGGCTGACCTGGAACAGCGTGGCGAATTTCTCTTCGGAGGCCACCAGCCGTTGTTCGCGCTCCACCTGGTCGGTGATGTCGAGCAATGTGCCGGCCATGCGTACCGGCACGCCGTTGTCATCGCGGTAGAGGCGGGCGCGGCTTTCCAGGTAGCGCGAGCTGCCGTCGGGCAATTGCACGCGGTAGGTCAGTTGATAGTTGCCGGCCGGGCCTTCACGCAGGCTGCGGTAAGCGTCGCGCATGGTGTCGCGTTCTTCGCCGGGCACGCCTTCGAAAAACTCGTCGAAGGACTCGTGAAAGGGTTTGGCGTCCAGGCCGTGCAGTTGGGCGGCCCGTGCCGATCCGTAGAGCATGCCGCTGGGAATGTGCCAATCCCAGGTGCCGAGCTGTGCGGAGTCCAGGGCCAGGTCGAGGCGTTCCTGGCTGTCCTTGAGGGCGTGTTCGGCGACTTTGCGTTCGGTGGTGTCCAGGAATGTGCTCAGTAGATAGGGCTGGCCTTCGAGCTCGACTTTTTGCGCGCTGAGGATACCGTCATGGATCTGGCCATTGCTGGCGCGAAACTGCACTTCCATGCTGACCAGCTCGCCTTTGGCCTTGGTGGCCTTGACCAGGTCGGCCCGTTGTTCGGGATGCACCCACAGGCCCAGTTCGAGGGTGGTGCGGCCGATCGCGTTTTGCACCGGCCAGCCGAACAGGCTTTCGAAATACTGGTTGGCTTCGGAAATCAGGCCGTCTTCCTGGCGGGTCAGCAGGACCATGTTCGGGCACAGGTGAAACAGGGTGGCGAAGCGTTTTTCCGAGCTGCTCAACGCCTGTTCGCGCTGGCGTTGGTGGGTAATCTCGCGGATCACACCGATCATCCGTGGCCTGCCGTGCTTGTCCGGCAACAGGCTGCCGTTGATTTCCAGCCAGTGCAGGCTGCCATCGGGCCAGCGGATGCGGTGATGCATCGCTTGCTCCAGGGGCGCGCCAGCGATGACCGCGTGGAAGGCGCGAAGGGTTTTCGCGCGATCTTCCGGGGGCAACAGGTCAAGGTATTCCAGATCCCGTGGCAGTGGTTGCCGGGGATCGAAGCCGAACAACGCCTGCGTGCCCCGGGACCAGCTGATCTGCCCGCGCTCGATGTCCCAATACCAGGCGCCCAGGCGCGCGCCGTTGAGCGCGGCCAGCAATTGCGAGGCACTCTCCCAGCTCTGTTCGGAGCTTTTCGGATCAATTGCCTGAATTCGCGGCATCGGCGGAATACGGTCTACAGATTTCGGCATTGGCAAGCCTTGAGCTGAGTTTGGGCTTTTGTTGCAGGAATTCTCGGCTCTATAGGAGTAGCACAAGTTAGCCTTGAGTCCCTGGCGGATCGAGTTGAGCGTCCAGCAAGGCCATGAAGGCCCGCGCAGCATTCGACAGCGTCCTTTCCGTGTGCAGGATATAGCCTAGCTGGCGAGTGAGCTGTATGCCCGGTAAAGGTATGCGTGCTACCTGGTCATCGAGCATGGTGCGCGGCAAAACGCTCCAGGCCAGGCCAATCGAGACCATCATCTTGATGGTTTCCAGATAGTTGGTGCTCATGGCGATGTTTGGCGTCAGGCCCTGGGCTTCGAACAGCCGTTGCACAATGTGGTGGGTAAAGGTATTGCCGCCGGGGAAGACCGCCGGGTGCCGGGCGATGTCCGCCAGGCTGACACTGCCGCTATTGAGCAGTGAATGCTCCGGGGCGACCACGAAATCCAGCGGGTCGTCCCACACCGGGGTGGCCTTGACCAGCGCGTGGGGTTCCGGTGCCAGGGTGATGACCGCCAGTTCGGCGCGGCCATGGAGAATTTCCTCGTAGGCTACTTCCGAATCGAGAAACTGAATATCCAGCGCCACCTCGGGATAACGTCGGGTGAACTCCCTTAATAAAGGCGGCAAGCGGTGCAGGCCGATGTGATGGCTGGTGGCCAGGGTCAGACGACCGGTCACCTCGCCTGTGAGGTTGGTCAGGGCGCGGCGCGTATCATCGAGGACATTCAGAATCTGGTAGGCCCGCGGCAGCAGGGCGCGCCCGGCCTCGGTCAGGCCCACTTCACGACCCAGTCGGTCGAACAGCCGCACCTTCAATTGCTGCTCCAGCCCGGCGATGCGTTTGCTGATGGCCGGTTGGGTCAGGTGCAGCCGTTCGCCGGCACCGGAGAAACTTCCGGTCTCGGCGATGGCGATAAAGGCATTGAGGTTGGCCAGGTCCATAGTTGCATTCCAATTGGTTATCCAAAGCATAAAAAATATGAATTTGAGTTATTTAATGTAACCCCATAGGATCAGCCTCACAAGCCAGAGGGTTATTGAGACTTTCAAAGCCCGGGGCATAGAAACAAGCTGATGAGGAAACCGTCTGATGGCCGGCAAAACGCTCTACGACAAGCTCTGGGATTCGCATTTGGTCAAGCAGCGCGACGATGGCTCTGCGCTGATCTATATCGATCGTCACATCATCCACGAAGTGACCTCGCCGCAAGCCTTCGAAGGCCTGCGTCTGGCCGGGCGCAAGCCATGGCGCATCGATGCCAATATCGCGACCCCGGACCACAACGTACCGACTACACCGGAGCGCAAGGGCGGCATCGACGCCATCGTTGACCAGGTCTCGCGTCTGCAAGTGCAGACCCTCGATGACAACTGCGATGAATACGGCATCGTCGAGTTCAAGATGAACGACGTTCGCCAGGGCATCGTCCACGTCATCGGCCCGGAGCAGGGCGCAACCTTGCCGGGCATGACCGTGGTCTGCGGCGACTCCCACACCTCGACCCACGGCGCATTCGGCGCGTTGGCGCACGGTATCGGTACGTCCGAGGTCGAGCATGTGCTCGCCACCCAGTGCCTGGTCGCCAAGAAAATGAAAAACATGCTGGTACGGGTCGAAGGCCAATTGCCGTTCGGCGTGACCGCCAAGGACATCGTGCTTGCCGTGATCGGCAAGATCGGCACCGCTGGCGGTAACGGCCATGCCATCGAGTTCGCCGGCAGCGCGATTCGCGACCTGTCTGTTGAAGGCCGCATGACCATCTGCAACATGTCCATCGAGGCCGGCGCTCGCGTAGGCCTGGTGGCGGCTGACGAAAAAACCGTGGCCTACGTGAAGGGCCGTCCATTCGCTCCGAAAGGCGCGGAGTGGGATTTGGCCGTCGAAGCCTGGAAAGACCTGGTGTCCGATGCCGACGCCGTCTTCGACACCGTTGTCGAACTCGACGCAGCCGACATCAAGCCGCAAGTCAGCTGGGGCACCTCGCCGGAAATGGTGTTGGCTGTTGATCAGAACGTGCCGGATCCTGCGAAGGAAATGGACCTGGTCAAGCGCGACTCCATCGTCCGCGCCTTGAAATACATGGGCTTGACCGCCAACCAGGCGATCACCGACATTCAGCTCGACCGCGTGTTCATCGGCTCCTGCACCAACTCGCGGATCGAAGACCTGCGTGCGGCGGCCGTGATCGCCAAGGGCCGCAAAGTGGCCTCGACCATCAAGCAGGCTATCGTGGTGCCGGGCTCGGGTCTGGTCAAAGCCCAGGCCGAATCGGAAGGCCTGGACAAGATTTTCCTCGAAGCCGGTTTCGAATGGCGTGAGCCGGGTTGCTCGATGTGCCTGGCGATGAACCCGGACCGTTTGGAAAGTGGCGAGCATTGCGCCTCGACCTCCAACCGCAACTTCGAAGGCCGTCAGGGCGCCGGTGGCCGTACTCACCTCGTCAGCCCGGCCATGGCCGCGGCCGCCGCGGTGAACGGTCGTTTCATCGACGTCCGTGAATTGATCCAGGGAGCGCAGTAAGCATGAGAGCATTTACCCAACATACCGGACTTGTCGCGCCTTTGGATCGTGCCAACGTCGACACCGACCAGATCATCCCGAAGCAATTTCTGAAGTCGATCAAGCGCACGGGTTTTGGCCCGAACCTGTTCGATGAATGGCGTTACCTGGATGTGGGCCAGCCGTATCAGGACAACTCCAGGCGTCCGCTGAACAAGGACTTCGTGCTCAATGCCGAACGTTACCAGGGCGCCAGCGTACTGTTGGCCCGGGAGAACTTCGGTTGCGGTTCCAGCCGCGAGCACGCGCCGTGGGCGCTGGAAGAGTACGGTTTCCGCAGCATCATCGCGCCGAGTTATGCCGACATCTTCTTCAACAACAGCTTCAAGAATGGCTTGCTGCCGATCATCCTGAGCGATGCCGAAGTCGATGAACTGTTCCAGCAGGTCGAGGCCAATCCTGGCTATCAGTTGCAGGTCGATCTGCAAGCCCAGACCGTGACCCGCCCTGACGGCAAGGTGCTGAGCTTCGAAATCGATGCCTTCCGCAAGCATTGCCTGCTCAACGGCCTGGACGATATCGGCCTGACCTTGCAGGACCATGAGGCAATTGCCGCGTTTGAAGCCAAACACCGGGCGAGTCAGCCGTGGTTGTTTCGCGACGCCTGATTTTGCGTAAGGCGTAATGACGCCATCGCGAGCAAGCTCGCTCCCACATTGGATTTGCGGCGTTCACAAAACCTGTGGGAGCGAGCTTGCTCGCGATGAGGCCAGAACAGACACCCCAAGACTAACCCCCCAAAAGGAAGTCCCCATGACCAGCACCGCCCAGCACACCCAGGTAGTCCAGAAGCAATTCGGTGAACAGGCCTCGGCCTACCTGAGCAGCGCCGTCCACGCTCAAGGCACTGAATTCGCGCTGCTACAGGCTGAACTGGCGGGGCAGGGCGATGCGAAAGTTCTGGACCTGGGTTGCGGCGCCGGTCACGTGAGTTTTCACGTAGCCTCATTGGTGAAAGAAGTGGTGGCCTACGACCTGTCGCAGCAGATGCTCGACGTGGTGACCGCTGCCGCTGTCGATCGTGGTTTGAGCAACGTGTCCACGGTCAACGGTGCCGCCGAGCGCCTGCCGTTCGCCGATGGCGAATTCGATTTCGTCTTCAGCCGTTATTCGGCGCACCATTGGAGCGATCTGGGCGCGGCCCTGCGGGAGGTGCGTCGGGTCCTGAAACCGGGTGGTGTGGCGGCGTTCGTCGACGTATTGTCACCGGGTAGCCCGCTGTTCGACACCTACCTGCAAAGCGTCGAAGTGCTGCGCGACACCAGCCATGTGCGCGATTATTCCGCCGGCGAGTGGTTGCGCCAGGTCAGCGAGGCGGGGCTGCACACCCGCAGTACCACCCGTCAGCGCCTGCGTCTGGAGTACAACAGCTGGGTCGAGCGCATGCGCACACCAGAAGTGATGCGCGCGGCGATCCGTGCGTTGCAGCAGTCAATGGGCAATGAAGTACGCGAATATTTCGAGATTGAGGCCGATGGTTCGTTCAGTACCGATGTACTGGTACTGATGGCTGAACGATAGGCGTTGAGCGATAGACTTTTTCCGGGAGCGCCCCAGGGCGCACCGACTGATGACATGAGGAAAGCATGAGCAAGCAGATTCTGATTCTCCCAGGTGACGGTATTGGCCCGGAAATCATGGCCGAAGCGGTCAAGGTGCTGGAGTTGGCCAGTGACAAGTTCGCTTTGGGCTTCGAACTGGGCTTTGATGTGATCGGCGGCGCGGCCATCGACAAGCATGGCGTGCCTCTGGCCGACGAAACCCTGGAGCGTGCCCGCGCGGCCGACGCCGTATTGCTGGGGGCCGTTGGCGGCCCGAAATGGGATGCCATCGAACGTGACATCCGTCCTGAGCGCGGGCTGTTGAAAATCCGTGCGCAACTGGGCCTGTTCGGCAACCTGCGTCCGGCGATCCTGTACCCGCAACTGGCCGAGGCTTCCAGCCTGAAGCCGGAAATCGTTTCCGGGCTGGACATCCTGATCGTTCGCGAACTGACCGGCGGCATCTACTTCGGCGCGCCACGCGGCACACGTACCCTGGAAAACGGCGAGCGTCAGTCCTACGACACCCTGCCGTACAGCGAAAGCGAAATCCGTCGCATCGCCCGTGTCGGCTTCGACATGGCCATGGTCCGTGGCAAGAAGCTGTGCTCGGTGGACAAGGCCAACGTACTGGCCTCCAGCCAGCTGTGGCGTGAAGTGGTCGAGCAAGTGGCCAAGGATTATCCTGAAGTCGAACTGAGCCACATGTACGTCGACAACGCCGCCATGCAGCTGGTGCGCGCACCGAAGCAGTTCGACGTGATCGTCACCGACAACATGTTCGGCGATATCCTGTCCGACCAGGCCTCGATGCTCACCGGTTCCATCGGCATGCTGCCGTCGGCGTCCCTGGACACCAACAACAAAGGCATGTACGAGCCGTGCCACGGTTCGGCGCCGGACATCGCGGGCAAGGGCATTGCCAACCCGCTGGCGACCATTTTGTCGGTGTCGATGATGCTGCGTTACAGTTTCAACCAGCAGGCCGCGGCCGATGCCATCGAGAAAGCCGTGAGCCTGGTGCTGGATCAGGGTTTGCGCACGGGCGACATCTGGTCGGCCGGTTGCACTAAAGTCGGTACGCAGCAAATGGGTGACGCAGTAGTCGCCGCGCTGCGGAATCTGTAATCTCTCGGGCCCGCTGCCAAATACAAGACTAGGCAGCGGTCCACATTTCAAGAAGGTGTAGTTGCGATGAAACGTGTAGGTCTGATCGGTTGGCGCGGTATGGTCGGTTCCGTGCTCATGCAGCGGATGCTGGAAGAGCAGGATTTCGATCTTATCGAGCCGGTGTTTTTCACCACTTCCAATGTCGGTGGCCAAGGCCCGTCCGTGGGCAAGGACATTGCTCCGCTCAAGGACGCTTACAGCATTGAAGAGCTGAAGACCCTCGACGTGATTCTGACCTGCCAGGGTGGCGACTACACCAGCGAAGTTTTCCCCAAGCTGCGCGAAGCCGGCTGGCAGGGTTACTGGATCGACGCCGCTTCCAGCCTGCGCATGCAGGATGACGCGGTGATCGTTCTGGACCCGGTCAACCGCAAGGTGATCGACCAGCAGCTGGACGCGGGCACCAAGAACTACATCGGCGGCAACTGCACCGTCAGCTTGATGCTGATGGGCCTGGGTGGCCTGTTCGAAGCCGGTCTGGTGGAGTGGATGAGCGCCATGACCTATCAGGCGGCCTCCGGTGGCGGCGCGCAGCACATGCGGGAACTGATCAAGCAAATGGGTGTGACCCACGCTGCTGTCGCCGATCAACTGGCCGACCCGGCCAGCGCGATCCTCGACATCGACCGTCGTGTTGCCGAAGCCATGCGCAGCGACGCGTACCCGACCGAAAACTTCGGTGTACCGCTGGCCGGCAGCCTGATCCCGTGGATCGACAAGGAACTGCCGAACGGCCAGAGCCGCGAAGAGTGGAAGGCCCAGGCCGAGACCAACAAGATCCTCGGTCGCTTCAAGAGCCCGATCCCGGTGGACGGCATCTGCGTGCGCATCGGCGCCATGCGCTGCCACAGCCAGGCGCTGACCATCAAGCTGAACAAAGACGTGCCGATCGCCGACATCGAAGGGCTGATCAGCCAGCACAACCCTTGGGTCAAGCTGGTGCCGAACAACCGCGAAATCAGCATGCAGGAGCTGAGCCCGACGAAAGTCACCGGCACCCTGAACGTGCCGGTTGGCCGTCTGCGCAAGCTGAACATGGGTTCGCAGTTCGTCGGCGCGTTCACCGTTGGCGACCAGTTGCTGTGGGGCGCGGCCGAGCCGCTGCGCCGCATGCTGCGGATCCTGCTCGAGCGTTGATCGGTTGATGCAATGAAAGAACCCGTGCCTTGAAGGAGGTGCGGGTTTTTTTATGCAATTAGCGTCGTCAGTGCCGGCCTCATCGCGAGCAAGCTCGCTCCCACAGATTTGTGTACACCATCACCCCCTGTGGGAGCGAGCTTGCTCGCGATAGGGGCAGGTCAGGCACCACAGAATTGCCTGCATGCCACCCACCCGGTAAAGTGCCGCTCCCCCCGTTTCGCCAGAGGTAAAACCCATGAGCCAGTCCATTGATATTGCCGTGATCGGCGCCACCGGTACTGTCGGCGAAACGCTCGTGCAGATTCTCGAAGAGCGCGATTTCCCGATCGACAACCTTCATCTGTTGGCCAGCAGCGAATCGGCCGGCAGTTCCGTACCGTTTCGCGGCAAGAACGTGCGGGTGCGGGAAGTCGATGAGTTCGACTTCAGCAAGGTGCAGTTGGCATTCTTTGCCGCCGGCCCGGCGGTTTCGTTGAGTTTTGCTTCCCGCGCGACCGATGCCGGATGCTCGGTGATCGATCTCTCCGGTGCCTTGCCGGCCGAAAAGGCGCCGCAGGTCGTGCCTGAGGCCAATGCTCAGGTGTTGGCCGGCTTGAAAAAACCGTTTCAGGTCAGCAGTCCAAGTCCGTCGGCCACCACGCTGGCGGTGGTGCTCGCGCCGCTGATGGATTTGCTCGATTTGCAGCGCATCAGCCTGACCGCCAGCCTGGCGGTATCGGCCCAGGGCCGCGAAGCCGTGAGCGAGCTGGCGCGGCAGACCGCTGAGCTGCTGAATGTGCGGCCGCTGGAGCCGAAATTCTTTGATCGGCAGATGGCCTTCAACCTGTTGGCCCAGGTCGGCAAACCGGATGAGCACGGTCATACGTTGCTGGAAAAACGCCTGGTACGTGAGCTGCGCCAAGTCATGGCGCGGCCGTCATTGAAGATTTCCGTCACTTGCATTCAAGCCCCGGTGTTTTTTGGCGATAGCTATAGCGTGACCCTGCAGTCCGCGAGTGAAATCGATCTGGCGAAAATCAATGCGGCCCTGGAAGACGCACCCGGCATCGAGCTGGTGGAAGCCGGTGATTACCCGACCCCGGTGGGCGATGCGGTAGGGCAGGATGTGGTTTACGTCGGTCGGGTTCGCCAGGGTATCGACGACCCGTCGGAACTTAATCTGTGGCTGACGTCAGATAACGTACGCAAAGGCGCTGCGCTCAACGCTGTGCAACTGGCCGAGTTGTTGCTTAAAGACTTGGTGTAAAAGATACTTTGCAACAATTTGTCGAGTGATTCCGGGCGAGCCTATGCTTGCCGGAGCGCTGAAGGCAGAGCCACTCTGCAGGGCTTTGCGGGGCATCAATGAAATGACCGCGCGCGACGACCCTCGCCGTTGCGCGCAATGCCTTACGGCAGCGACTATCAATACCTTCTCGCTGGCCGAGGAATGTTCAAACTAAGGATGAGCTAATGGTTCAAGTTCGCAAACTGGTGTTAGCAATAGCGGCCGCCTCGGCGCTGTCCTCCGGTATGGCGCATGCCCTGGGGCTCGGGGAGTTGACCCTGAAATCGACGCTCAACCAGCCGCTGGTTGCGGAAATCGAGCTGCTCGACATCAAGGATCTCACCGCTGCCGAAGTGGTGCCGAGCCTGGCCTCACCAGACGATTTCGCCAAGGCCGGTGTCGACCGCCAGGCGTTTCTGAACGACTTGACCTTCACCCCGGTGCTCAACGCCAGCGGCAAAAGCATCCTGCGCGTGACCTCCAGCAAGCCACTCTCCGAACCCATGGTGAAGTTCCTGGTTCAGGTCATGTGGCCGAACGGTCGTTTGCTGCGCGACTACAGTGTGTTGCTCGATCCATCGAAATTCTCGCCGCAAACCGCTGAAGCGGCTGCGCAACCAGCGTCCACGGTTGCCGCGCCCGTCACGGGGGCGACCAAGGCGTCCCAATACACCACCACGCCGCGCGATACCCTGTGGGAAATCGCCGCGAGAGCGCGTAATGGCGGTTCGATCCAGCAAACCATGCTCGCCATCCAGGCGCTGAACCCGGACGCCTTCATTGACGGTAACATCAACCGCTTGAAAACCGGCCAGGTGCTGCGCCTGCCGGACCAGGGGCAGAGCACCGACCTGCCGCAGCCCAAGGCCATTGCCGAAGTGGCCGCGCAAAACAAAGCCTGGCGTCAGGGTCGTCGTTATGTGGCGAACCCCGGGGCAGGGCAGCAACAGCTCGACGCCACTCATCGCGCCCGCACCGATGGTGCTCCGGCTCAAGCGGCCACCGACAAGCTGAGCCTGGTGTCTGCCGAGTCTGGCAAGAACCGTGGCAAAGGGCCTGCCGGCGATGCCAGGGCTCTGAGCAACAAGCTGGCGGTGACTCAGGAAAGTCTCGACACCAGTCGTCGTGATAATGCCGAATTGAAAAGCCGCATGGCCGACCTGCAAAGCCAGGTGGACAAGCTGCAGCGCCTGATCGAGCTGAAGAACAACCAACTGGCCAAGTTGCAGGTTGAGGGCGCAAATGGCGCCCCGGCTGCTGCGACGGCTCCGGCTATGTCGGCCGAGCTGGCTGCCAGCCCGGCCACGGCACCTGCTCCGGCTGAAACTGCGCCAGTGGCCACACCGCCCGAGGCGGTTCCAGCAACGTCCGACGATCAGAAATTCAACGAGTTGCTGACCAATCCGGCGCTGCTGGGTCTGGCGGGTGGCGGTGCGGTAGTTCTGCTGCTCTTGCTGCTGTTGCTGGCGCGCCGTCGCAAAGCCCGGCAAGCAGCCGAGAAGCATTCGCGCATGGCCCGTGCCCTGGCCGAAGAGCAGCCGTTCTCGGCCGATTTCGACTTGCCGGAAAGCAGCTTCGAAGGCCTCGAAGTTCCGCCGCCGAGCGTAAAACTGGCGACTGCACCGACGCCGGCTCCCGCGCCAGCGCCGGTCGTTGCCCCGGTGGTGATGACCACGCCGATCGCCGCGCCATTGGTGGCGCCGGCTGCCGAGCGTTCCGATGATGTGTTGAGCCAGGCTCAGTCGCACATCGATGCCGGCCGCCTGAACCAGGCTGCCGCGTTGCTGGAGGACGGCGTCAAGCGAGAGCCGCAGCGCAGCGACTTGCGCTTGAAACTGATGGAAGTCTACGGCCAGCAAGGCGACCGCGATGCATTCGTCGGCCAGGAGCGTCAGTTGGTGGCCAATGGCGACAACTACGCCAGGGTTGAAAAACTCAAAAGCCGCTTCCCGGCCATGGCGCTGGTGGCTGCCGGTGGCATCGCGGCAGCCGCCGTTGCCGCCGAGCTGGACGCGCAATACGTCAAGGATCTGTTGCTCGATGAGCCGCAAGCCCCGGCGCCAGAACCAGCGGCGTTCGAGGATGACCTCGACAGCGCCTTCGACCTGAGCCTGGATGATCTGGACTCGATCACACCTGTGGCGCCTGCACCTGCACCGGAGCCGGAAGTGGCGGCGCTGGCAGATCTGGATGAATTCCCGCTGGACGACGATCTGAGTTTTGAGTCGGTGTTGCAGCAACAGACTGAAATCAAGGAAAACCTCGATGATCTGTCGGACTTCGACCTGGACCTGGATCTCGGTGCAGAGCCGTTGCCGGCGCTACCGGCTGAAGACGATTTCCTGCTGGATCTGGACGAAGGCGTGAAGGACTTTGCGGTCGCCGAAACCCCGGCTGTTCCCGAGGTCGCACTGGATGATCTGGAATTGCCGGCCGATTTCGACTTGTCGCTGGCCGATGAAATGGACGCGCCGGATGCCTTCGCGGCCGAACTGGATGATGTCAACGCCGAGTTGGAAAGCCTGTCCGGCAGCATCGGCGAGCCGACCTTCACCGAAGCGGATGCCGCGCTGGGCGACGATGATGACTTCGACTTCCTCTCGGGGACTGACGAAGCCGCCACCAAGCTCGATCTGGCTCAGGCCTATATCGACATGGGCGACAGCGACGGCGCTCGCGACATCCTCAATGAGGTGGTGAGCGAAGGCAGTGCCGAGCAGAAGAGTGAAGCCGAGGAAATGCTTTCGCGCCTGGCTTGAGTGATTGGCAGGTTGTAAAAAAGCGGCAGCCCATTGAGGCTGCCGTTTTTGTCTGGCTGATGAATTGATGTTGTTTGCACGGGCCTCTTCGCGGGCAAGCCCGCTCCTACAGTGATTCATGCCGCCCACAACACCTGTAGGAGCGGGCTTGCCCGCGAAGAGGCCGGAACGGTCAAAGGATATCCCTCTGGCATCCCCGCCCCACAGCCTTATAATGCCCGCCTTTGGTACATCAGCAGGCTGTCCCACCTTGGCAAATATAGATAACCCGGCCGCCGAAATGGCAGCCGACGGCTTTTTCCGCATCGCGCTGGGCGTCGAATACAAAGGCTCGCGCTACCGCGGCTGGCAGCGCCAGGCGTCCGGGGTGCTCACCGTGCAGGAAACCCTCGAAAACGCCTTGTCCAAAGTCGCCGACTCGCCCGTTTCGCTGATGTGCGCCGGGCGTACCGACGCCGGGGTGCATGCCTGCGGACAGGTGGTGCATTTCGACACCCGGGTCGAGCGTTCGATGAAGGCCTGGACCATGGGCGCCAACATCAACTTGCCCCATGACGTCAGTGTCAGTTGGGCCAAGGTCATGCCGGCGCATTTCCATGCGCGGTTCAAGGCCATCGCCCGGCGTTATCGCTACGTGATCTACAACGACCAGATCCGCCCGGCACACCTGAACGAAGAAGTGACCTGGAATCACCGTCCGCTGGACGTCGAGCGTATGGCCGAGGCCGCCCGGTACCTGCTCGGCACCCATGATTTCAGCGCTTTTCGCGCCGGCCAGTGCCAGGCCAAGTCACCGATCAAGGAGCTGCATCACCTGCGCGTCACCCGTCACGGCAAGATGATCGTGCTGGATATTCGCGCCAGCGCCTTCCTGCATCACATGGTGCGCAACATCGCCGGCGTGCTGATGACCATCGGCGCCGGTGAGCGTCCGGTGGAGTGGATGAAAGAGGTGCTGGAGAGTCGGATTCGGCGGTCCGGTGGCGTGACGGCGCATCCGTTCGGGCTGTATCTGGTGCAGGTCGAGTACCGTGACGAGTTCCAATTGCCCGAGCGTTACATCGGTCCACACTTCTTGACCGGCTTCTCGGAACTTGGCGGCTGACGCCCTCGAATGCTTTTGTTACCATCCGGGACTTTCCCGGATTTGTCTTGGAGTTGTGTCGACATGTCAGCCGTTCGCAGCAAGATCTGTGGGATTACCCGCATAGAGGATGCGTTGGCAGCCGTCGAGGCCGGGGCGGATGCCATCGGACTCGTGTTCTACGCCAAAAGCCCCCGTGCGGTGACGTTCCAGCAGGCGCGCTCGATCATCAAGGCGCTGCCGCCGTTCGTAACCACCGTGGGCTTGTTCGTCAATGCGAGTCGTTGCGAACTGGGTGAAATTCTCGACGCGGTGCCCCTGGACCTGCTGCAGTTTCACGGCGATGAAAGCGCGGCGGATTGCGAGGGTTGGCATCGCCCGTACATCAAGGCGCTGCGGGTCAAGGCGGGTGATGACATCGCCGCGGCCTGTGATGCCTATGCCAGTGCCAGCGGCATCTTGCTCGATACCTATGTCGAAGGCGTTCCCGGAGGAACCGGTGAAGCGTTTGACTGGTCACTGATACCGCAGGGCTTGAGCAAGCCGATCATTCTGGCGGGCGGTCTGACGCCGGATAACGTCGCCGAAGCGATTGCACGCGTTCGACCTTACGCCGTGGATGTCAGCGGCGGGGTAGAGGCGAGCAAGGGCATCAAGGATCACGCAAGGATTCAGGCATTTATCAAAGCGGTACGTGGTAGCACCTGTTGATGTGACGGCTGGCAGACTGCCGCCGTCCACTGCACTGTACAAAGCGGATGCACTGCTCACGGCAGGCAGATCCGAGGGTTTGTGGTTGCACGCAGGTCATGTTTCGCGCTGACCGTGGCAGTCCATCGACCGTCGCCGCACACATGAATTTAGCGCTAGGGCATACACGGGGTCGCGAACCAGAGCGTTCGGGCCGCCGGTACTGGAGAAAGAAAGCATGAGCAACTGGTTAGTAGACAAACTGATCCCTTCGATCATGCGTTCCGAGGTCAAGAAGAGCTCGGTGCCTGAAGGTCTTTGGCACAAATGCCCGTCTTGCGAGGCTGTGCTTTATCGTCCAGAGTTAGAAAAGACCCTGGACGTTTGCCCCAAGTGCAACCATCACATGCGAATCGGCGCCCGCGCTCGTATCGACATTTTCCTCGACGTTGAAGGTCGTACCGAGCTGGGTGCAGACCTGGAGCCGGTTGACCGTCTGAAATTCCGCGACGGCAAGAAATACAAGGACCGCCTGAGCGCTGCACAAAAGCAGACCGGCGAAAAAGACGCGCTGATTTCCATGAGCGGTACCTTGCTGGGCATGCCGGTCGTGGTTTCGGCGTTCGAGTTTTCCTTCATGGGCGGTTCGATGGGCGCCATCGTCGGTGAGCGTTTCGTTCGCGCTGCCAACTACGCCCTGGAAAAACGTTGCCCGATGGTCTGCTTCTCCGCTTCCGGCGGTGCGCGGATGCAGGAAGCGCTGATTTCCCTGATGCAGATGGCCAAGACCTCCGCGGTGCTGGCGCGTCTGCGTGAAGAAGGCATCCCGTTCATTTCCGTGCTGACCGATCCGGTCTACGGCGGCGTTTCCGCCAGTCTGGCGATGCTGGGCGATGTGATTGTCGGTGAGCCGAAGGCGTTGATCGGTTTTGCCGGTCCGCGTGTGATCGAGCAAACCGTGCGTGAAAAACTGCCGGAAGGCTTCCAGCGCAGCGAGTTCCTGCTGGAGCACGGTGCCATCGACATGATCATCGATCGTCAGGAGCTGCGTCCGCGTCTGGGCAACCTGCTGGCGCAAATGATGGGGCTGCCGACGCCGACGTTCGTGGCTGCACCTATCGAGCCGCTCGTGGTTCCACCGGCACCCGCCAGCCTATGACTCAACGTACCCTCGGCGAATGGCTCGCCTACCTCGAGCAGTTGCACCCTTCAGCCATCGACATGGGCCTGGAGCGGTCGCAGCAGGTAGCGTCCCGCATGGGATTGGGCAAGCCGGCGCCGCGGGTGATTACGGTCACCGGGACCAACGGCAAGGGTTCCACCTGTGCGTTCGTGGCGTCTTTGCTGCGGGCCCAGGGCTTGAAAGTGGGGGTTTACAACTCCCCGCACCTGCTGCGTTACAACGAGCGGGTGCAGGTCAATGGTGTCGAGGCCACTGACGCCCAACTGTGCGAGGCCTTTGCTGCGGTAGAGGCCGGGCGCGGCGATACTTCCCTGACTTACTTCGAAATGGGCACCCTGGCGGCGTTCTGGCTGTTCCAGCGCTCAGGGCTCGATGCCGTGGTGCTGGAAGTCGGTCTGGGCGGCCGCCTGGATACGGTCAACGTGGTGGACGCCGACATGGCGCTGGTCACCAGCATTGGCGTCGATCATGCGGATTACCTCGGGGATACCCGAGAGTCCGTGGCCTTCGAGAAGGCCGGTATTTTCCGTCAGGGCGCGCCTGCGCTGTGCGGTGATCTGAATCCTCCACAACCTCTGCTGGACAAGGCGCGCGAGCTCAAGTGCCCGTTTTTCCTGCGTGGGCGCGATTTTGATCTCGGTATGACCGATCACAACTGGCAGTGGCGCGGTGTCGATGCGCAAGGGCGCGCCGTTGAGCTTCGCGACCTGCCGCTGCTCGATCTGCCGATGGAAAACGCTGCGCTGGCGCTGCAGGCGTACCTGTTGCTCGGCTTGCCTTGGGTGGATGCGCAGATTATCGAGGCGCTGCGGGCAACGAAGGTGGTCGGTCGTCTGGATCGCCGTGAGTTCGAGTGGCAAGGCAAACGCTTGAATCTATTGCTGGATGTGGGGCATAACCCCCATGCGGCGGAGTATCTGGCGCGTCGTCTGGCCAGTCGCCCACCGGTCGGCAAGCGCCTGGCGGTGTTCGGTCTGCTGGCGGACAAGGATCTGGATGGTGTCGTCGGCGAATTGAATGCTAGTGTCCAGCACTGGGCCGTTGCACCTCTGGATTCGCCCCGGGCGCGTCCGGTTGCGGATTTGCACAGCGCTCTGCAGGGTCTTGGTGCGTCGGTCACGTCATACGACAGTGTCGCGACCGCCCTGGAAGGGCAGTGCGCGCAGGCCACGAGCAACGACGAAATCCTGTTGTTCGGATCATTTTATTGTGTCGCCGAGGCCCTTGAATGGCTGGCCCGGCGCTCCACGGAGGACGCGGCAAATGGCATTGCTGGATAAGGCATACAAGCAGCGCATGGTTGGCGCCCTGGTGTTGGTCGCGCTGGCGGTGATTTTTCTGCCGATGATGTTTTCCCGTCAGGACGAACAGCGTCAGGTGAAGGTCGAAGCGCCCGCCGCTCCGCAGGCGCCTGCGATGTCTCAGATACAGGTCGAACCTGTGGCGGTGCCCGAGCCGCAAGCCTTGCCTCAGGAGCCCGTGCCGAGCGATGAGGAAATCGCCCGGCAGGAATCGGTGGTGCCAGCTGCGCCGGTAGTTTCAGCGCCTGCGGCTCCGGCGCCCGCGGCCAAGCCGGCTGCACCCGCGCCAGTCCCGGCTCTGGCCGCCAAACCTGCGACAGCGCCTGCCCAGCCGATCACGGCGGCACCGGGCAAGCCGGACACCACGCAAAGCCGTGTCGACGCCAATGGCTTGTCTGTCAGCTGGTCGGTGCAACTGGCCAGCCTGTCGAGTCGTGAAAGCGCGGAAAAACTTCAGAAAACCCTGCGCAGCCAGGGTTACAACGCCTATATACGTACCGCCGACGGCAAAAACCGGGTGTTTGTCGGGCCGCTGATCGAGCGCGCCGAAGCCGACCGGCTGCGTGACCTGTTGAACCGCCAGCAGAATCTCAAGGGGTTTGTGGTGCGCTTTCAACCGGAACGTGGCTAAAAACTATCGCCCCGATATGAAATGCTCTTGCAATAGCAGCTTACCGATAAGCATGGGCTCTGCTAAAATGCGCCGCCTTATCCGTCTGTAGGCTGCACTGTGCCATTTACCTGGGTTGACTGGGCGATCGTCGCGATCGTCGCCATCTCCGCATTGATCAGTCTGAGCCGCGGCTTCGTCAAAGAAGCATTGTCGCTGCTGACCTGGATCATCGCAGGAGTCGTTGCCTGGATGTTCGGTGGCTCACTGTCCGAATACCTCGGCGGGTACATTCAAACGCCATCGGCTCGTATAATCACGGGCTGTGCCATCATGTTTGTCGCCACTTTAATCGTAGGCGCAATGATCAATTATCTTATCGGCGAACTGGTTCGCGTCACCGGGCTCTCCGGGACCGACCGATTCCTCGGCATGGCCTTCGGCGCCGCGCGTGGCGGGTTGCTGGTGGTCATTGCCGTCGGGCTGTTGAGCCTGGGGCCGGTACAGCAGGACGGGTGGTGGTTAGAATCACAGCTCGTGCCAAAGTTTTTATTGGTCGCCGACTGGTCCAAAAACCTGATTCTCGGGTGGAGCAGTCAGTGGCTTGCCAGCGGAATCAGCGTACCCGCTGATATACCGTTCAAGGAGCACCTCTTGCCGATGGCCAAAACGCCTCAGTGAGTTGTGTTCAGTTCAGATCCATTAAGTAGGGGTTGCGTCGCATGTGTGGCATCGTCGGTATCGTCGGTAAGTCGAACGTCAATCAGGCGCTGTATGACGCGCTAACCGTGCTCCAGCACCGCGGCCAGGACGCTGCCGGTATCGTGACCAGCCATGATGGCCGGTTATTCCTGCGCAAGGACAACGGCCTGGTGCGTGACGTGTTCCATCAGCGTCACATGCAGCGCCTGGTCGGTCACATGGGTATTGGCCATGTGCGCTATCCGACCGCGGGCAGCTCGACCTCGGCCGAAGCTCAACCGTTTTACGTCAACTCGCCTTATGGCATCACCCTGGCGCACAACGGTAACCTGACCAACGTTGAACAACTGGCCAAGGAGATTTACGAATCTGACCTGCGCCACGTCAACACCAACTCCGATTCGGAAGTGCTGCTCAACGTGTTCGCGCACGAACTGGCCCAGCGCGGCAAGTTGCAGCCGACCGAAGAAGACGTGTTCGCCGCCGTGACTGACGTGCACAACCGTTGTGTCGGTGGCTACGCCGTCGTGGCGATGGTGACCGGCTACGGCATCGTCGGTTTCCGCGACCCGCACGGCATCCGTCCGATCGTGTTCGGCCAGCGTCATACCGACGAAGGCGTCGAGTACATGATCGCCTCGGAAAGCGTTTCCCTGGACGTGCTCGGCTTCACCCTGATTCGCGACCTGGCACCGGGCGAAGCGGTCTACATCACTGAAGACGGCAAGCTGCACACCCGTCAGTGCGCGACCAACCCGTCGTTGACTCCGTGCATTTTCGAACATGTGTACCTGGCGCGTCCGGACTCGATCATCGACGGCGTGTCGGTCTACAAGGCCCGCCTGCGCATGGGTGAGAAACTGGCCGAGAAGATCCTGCGCGAGCGTCCGGAACACGATATCGACGTGGTCATCCCGATCCCGGACACCAGCCGCACTGCGGCCCTGGAGCTGGCGAACCATTTGGGCGTGAAGTTCCGCGAAGGCTTCGTGAAGAACCGCTACATCGGCCGGACCTTCATCATGCCGGGCCAGGCCGCGCGGAAAAAATCCGTACGCCAGAAGCTCAATGCCATCGAACTGGAATTCCGCGGCAAGAACGTGATGCTGGTGGACGACTCCATCGTTCGCGGTACCACTTGCAAGCAGATCATCCAGATGGCCCGCGAAGCTGGCGCCAAGAATGTCTACTTCTGCTCTGCGGCCCCAGCGGTTCGCTACCCGAACGTTTACGGTATCGACATGCCGAGCGCCCACGAACTGATCGCCCACAACCGTTCGACCCAGGACGTGGCTGACCTGATCGGCGCTGACTGGTTGATCTATCAGGACTTGCCTGACTTGATCGAAGCGGTCGGTGGCGGCAAGATCAAGATCGACAAGTTCGACTGTGCGGTGTTCGATGGCCAGTACGTCACCGGCGACGTCGACGAGGCTTACCTGAACAAGATCGAGCAGGCACGCAACGATGCCTCCAAGGTCAAGACGCAGGCAGTCAGTGCGATCATCGATCTGTACAACAACTGATTTAACACCGGCCCTGTAGGAGCTGGCTTGCCAGCGAAGACGGTATCACAGGCAACAATAATGTTGATTGTGGCGACCCCTTCGCTGGCAAGCCAGCTCCTACAAAAGGCGTCTCTCCTCAAGGCCGGTTTCGTACCTACTATCGAATAAGGCAAGGAGTGACAGCATGAGTCAGGAATGGGATGCCGGTCGGCTGGACAGCGACCTCGAAGGTGTAGCGTTCGATACCCTGGCCGTACGCGCCGGTCAGCACCGTACGCCGGAAGGCGAACACGGTGATCCGATGTTCTTCACCTCCAGCTATGTGTTCCGTACCGCCGCCGACGCCGCTGCGCGCTTCGCTGGTGAAGTACCGGGCAACGTTTATTCGCGCTACACCAACCCGACCGTACGCGCGTTCGAAGAGCGCATCGCCGCGCTGGAAAGCGCCGAGCAGGCCGTGGCCACCGCCACCGGCATGGCGGCCATCATGGCCGTGGTGATGAGCCTGTGCAGCGCCGGTGATCACGTGCTGGTGTCGCGCAGCGTATTCGGCTCGACCATCAGCCTGTTCGAAAAGTACTTCAAGCGCTTCGGCATCGAAGTCGACTACGTGGCCCTGGCGGATTTGTCCGGTTGGGATGCGGCGATCAAGGCCAACACCAAATTGCTGTTCGTCGAATCACCGTCCAACCCGTTGGCCGAGTTGGTCGATATCGCCGAACTGGCGAAAATCGCGCACGCCAAAGGCGCGATGCTGGTGGTCGACAACTGCTTCTGCACCCCGGCCTTGCAGCAGCCGCTGAAATTGGGCGCGGATATCGTCGTGCACTCGGCCACCAAGTTCATCGATGGCCAGGGTCGTTGCATGGGTGGCGTGGTCGCCGGTCGCAGCGAGCAGATGAAGGAAGTGGTGGGTTTCCTGCGTACCGCTGGGCCGACCTTGAGCCCGTTCAACGCCTGGATTTTCCTCAAGGGCCTGGAAACCCTGAACCTGCGGATGAAGGCCCATTGCGCCAACGCCCAGCAACTGGCCGAGTGGCTGGAGCAGCAGGAAGGCATCGAGAAAGTCCATTACGCGGGCCTCAAGAGCCATCCGCAGCACGAACTGGCGCTGCGCCAGCAGAAGGGGTTCGGTGCGGTCGTCAGTTTTGAGGTCAAGGGCGGCAAAGAGGGCGCCTGGCGCTTTATCGATGCCACGCGCCTGATTTCGATCACCGCCAACCTGGGCGACAGCAAGACCACCATCACGCATCCGAGCACCACGTCCCATGGTCGCCTGGCGCCGCAGGAACGTGAAGCGGCGGGCATTCGTGACAGCCTGATTCGCGTAGCGGTCGGCCTGGAAGACGTGGCGGACCTGCAGGCCGATCTGGCACGCGGCCTGGCTGCGTTGTGATCGAGTTGCCTGTGCCGACCACTGGCTCGAATGGCCGCGTAGCGCTGGTGACCGGTGCTGCGCGGGGCATTGGCCTGGGGATCTCGGCCTGGCTGATCAGCGAAGGCTGGCAAGTCGTGCTGACGGACCTGGACCGGCAGCGCGGTTCGAAAGTGGCGAAGGTGCTGGGCGACAACGCCTGGTTCATCGCCATGGATGTCTCGAATGAAGGGCAGGTCGCGCTGGGGGTGGCCGAGGTGCTCGGCCAGTTCGGGCGCCTGGATGCGCTGGTCTGCAATGCTGCGGTTGCCGATCCGCACAACATCACCCTGGAAAGCCTCGATCTGTCTCACTGGAATCGGGTGTTGGCGGTGAACCTCAGCGGGCCGATGTTGCTGGCCAAGCACTGTGCGCCGTACCTGCGCGCTCACAGCGGTGCCATCGTCAATCTGGCCTCGACCCGCGCCGGGCAGTCGGAACCCGACACAGAGGCCTATGCGGCGAGCAAGGGCGGTCTGTTGGCCCTGACCCATGCCCTTGCAATCAGTCTTGGCCCGGAGATCCGGGTCAATGCCGTCAGCCCTGGCTGGATCGACGCGCGCGATCCTTCGGTGCGGCGTGCCGAACCCTTGAGCGAAGCCGATCATGCCCAGCATCCGGCGGGCAGGGTAGGGACGGTCGAGGATGTCGCGGCGATGGTGGCCTGGCTGCTGTCGAGGAACGCCGGGTTTGTCACCGGCCAGGAATTCGTGGTCGATGGCGGCATGACCAAGAAGATGATTTACAGCGAGTGATGGGGGCGGGGTGCGGTTTTCAGCATTTGATGTTGAATGTGCTGCCCTCATCGCGAGCAAGCTCGCTCTCACAGAGGGAGAGAGCATGCTTTTAACTGTGGGAGCGAGCTTGCTCGCGATGGCGGACTGATGCTTGCCGACAATGGCCGGAATGAAATGATTTTGTCTTTTTCAGAAAAACTTCAATCCTGCTATTGACTTAGGTTCGCTACCTGCGTAAATTTCGCGGCCTCGGAGATGCAAACGGGTGATTAGCTCAGCTGGGAGAGCGTCTGCCTTACAAGCAGAATGTCGGCGGTTCGATCCCGTCATCACCCACCACTCCCGAGATACTTGCGAAAGCAAGAGGTAGGCTGAAATGCCTCCACCGACGCGCAGCGGTAGTTCAGTCGGTTAGAATACCGGCCTGTCACGCCGGGGGTCGCGGGTTCGAGTCCCGTCCGCTGCGCCATATTTTCCGAGTCAGGTACGCTTGATTCGAGATTGAAAAGCTACTGAGTTTTCAATCAGACGAGTTACTTGGATGAAAGTCCAAAGCGATACGCAGCGGTAGTTCAGTCGGTTAGAATACCGGCCTGTCACGCCGGGGGTCGCGGGTTCGAGTCCCGTCCGCTGCGCCATATCTGCCCCGAGGCCCACTGAACGCCTTGGAGCTACGAAGAAGCCACTGGTTACTTCGAGTCGATAGCAAAGACCCTGGTCGAAAGACCGGGGTTTTTTGTGTCTGCGATTTGGCTTTTCCCTCCTGTCTCCCTCCATTTCTCCGAACCTGCCCCTGTAGGAGCTGCCGAAGGCTGCGATCTTTTGATCTTGTTTTTCAAAAGCAAAATCAAAAGATCGCCCGAGCGCGGACCGAGCCTTCGGCAGCTCCTGCACAACACCAATCTCCCTATATTTCATCAAATTTTTTTATCCACTTGTTTGCCGTAAGAGCATAAGTCTATAAACTTAACCTTTCGGTCAGCTTTGCACTGTCAACAACAGCCCTTTGCATTGTCGAAAAGGGCTTCTGCAAGACTCGAGATTCCCCGTACATAACCAGAAGGGCGGACCCCGTGACCGCCCAGAGGATGATCCATGTCCAACCGTGATATATCCCGGCGCTCGTTCCTTCAGGGCGGGCTGGTAGCGGGTGTGAGCGTGACGCTCACGCCATTGAGCAGCCAGGCGCTGGCCGCCCTGATGGAAAACAGCGTGACCGTGCCGTCCGAGCAGTGGCTTGGCAACAACGGCAAGGCGCGCGCCCGTAACGATGCCTTGTCCAAGGTCTGCGGCAGCAAAGTCTTTGCCCGCGACATCCGCGCCAAGGACATGCCGGGCTGGCCGCAGCAACAAGGTCACGCCATGCTGCTGAAAACCATCAAGGCCGACCACATCTTTGCAGGCATTGACCTGTCATGGCTCGGTGCCGATTTGCAGCCCGATCGCATCGTCACCGCCGAAGATCTGGTCAAGGACGGTATCGTGTTCCCTGAGGAGCACGCCCCGGATCCGCTGTTGCCGGCCGGCAAGGTGCCGATGTTCATCGGGCACCCGGTGGCGATCCTGATCTGGAACGACTTCGAGCGCTTCCGTCAGGCCAAGAACCAACTCAAGTTCAATGACAAGGCGATTCGTTACGGTGCCCAGGTACCGTTCTACGAAGGCGATCCCTACGGCAGCTTCCGCTACGTGCGCGTCGGCGGCGCGACCTCGGCCGACGAAGACGAGTTCGCCAGCCTCAAGGACTCGATCCTGTTCCCGATGCTGAAAAACCGGCGTCCGGTGTGGGACTCCCAGCCGAACCTGCACGGCAACCTGACCGAGCGCGGACTGTTCTACGCCGACCGCATGAAGCAGCAGATCGATACGCCGCCGGATAACTGGCTGGTGTTCGACGAGCGCTACAAGACGCCGTCGATCGAACCGGCCGCCCTGGAGCCGGACAACGGCAACGGCTGGTACGACCCGGCGACCAAGACCCTGCATTTCGTCGTCGCGACCCAGTGTCCGCTGGAGACCGCGACCGAGACCGCGAAGATGATCGCGCCGTCGCGTTTCGGCCTGGCCAACCTGAACATGCACCCCGGTTATACCGTCGGTTATGGCTCGAAAGACCACAACATTTTCGTTTACTACGCAGCGCTGGCCGCGTTGTACGGCGCCGGTGTGCCGGTACGCCTGGCCAACGACCGCTACGAGCAGTTCCAGAGCGGCATCAAGCGCCACCCGTTCGACATTCGCTACCAACTGGCGGTGGACAAGAACGACTACAGCTTCAAGATTTTCCGTTCCGAGATGAGCGTCGATGGTGGCGGGCGAATCAACTACAGTCCTTCGGTGGCGGCGGTGGGCGCCACGGCCGCACAGTCGATCTACTACATGCCGCAGAACGATCTGCAGGTCACGGCCTATCATTCCCGCGCCGTTGAAGCCGGGTCGATGCGCGGCTACGGCACCCTGCAGAGCATGGCAGCGACCGAGATGATGGTCGACGAAATCGCCGGTCGCCTCGGTATCGATGCCATTGAGTTGCGCCGCAAGAACGCCCTGCGCTCGGGCATGAAAAACACCCAGGGCGCGATCCCGGCCGGTGCCTTGCGCCTGCACGAGATTCTCGACAAGGCGGCGGTCCACGACACCTGGAAAAACCGCGACGCGATCAAGAAACAGCGCGAAGCTGCCGACCCGGATAACTGGTACGGCGTCGGTTTCGCCATCTGCCAGAAAGACTTCGGCACCGGTTCCGAAGCGCCGATGGCCAGCATTGAATTCACCGCCGAAGGGCGCATCAGCCTGCGCCACATCGGTATCGAAATCGGCACCGGCATGTCCACCTCCCAGGCCATGGTCGTGGCCGATTTCCTCGGTCTCCCGGCGCACGAAGTGAAGACCGGTGAAACCCAATGGAAAGAGTTGCAGCTGGTCAGTGGCGGCAATCCGTACATCATGAGCCAGGCCGAGCAGGACAATTTCCTGCGCAATCCACGCTGGGTCGGCAAGGTGGCTTCGGCTTCGTCGGCCACCAACTCGGCGTACTACTTCAGCCACGCCACTCGTGAAGCGGCGCGCGTGCTGTTCAACCACGGCCTGTGGCCGGCGGCGCTGGAGATCTGGCGCCAAGGCCCTTACGGCGGCCAGGCCAACCCTTACGTGGTGCGCCGCGAAGACGCCCATTGGGTCGACGGCAAGCTCACCGCCAACGGCATGGAGCCACTGCCATTTGCCATGCTGGCCAAGCGCGTTCACGAGCGCGGCCTGGTGAGCGGCGCCACCGTGCACGGGTTCAACCGCTGGAGCTGGGCCGAGGCCGAGTTCAGCATCGACGGTGTGCGCGAGCGTTTGCCGCTCGATGGCCTGGCCGTGAAGTACGGCGACGGTGCACCGAAGGCGAAGAAGGCGCAGATGAGCAGCGCCGGTTTCCATCTGCTGGATCGGCAGAACATAGCCTACCCGGCAACTCAGTTGAACAACGCGGCGGTGACTTACTACAGCCCGGTCGCGACGCTGGTGGAAGTGAAGGTCAACAAGGGTTCGAACGAAGTGTCGGTGCTCAACCACCACTCGTGGGTCGAGTGCGGTCGGGTGCTGGTGGAAGAACTGGTCAGGGGCCAGCTCGAAGGCGGTATCGCCATGGGCATCGGCCATGCGCTGATGGAAGAAATGCCGCTGTACGAAGGCGGGCCGGGGGAGGGTGACTGGAACTTCAACCGTTACCGCCTGCCGATGGCGCGTCACGTCGCGGTGTGGAAACAGACGGCGGACATCCTGCCGCCACTGTCGCCGAGCGACCCGTCCAAGGGCATCGCCGAAGTGGTGATGATCCCGGTGGTCGGCGCCATCGGCAACGCCGTGGCCCATGCCATCGGTAAACGTGTCCGCGACCTGCCTATCACTTCTGCACGCATCAAGGAGGCCCTCAATGGCTAACCGCCCGCTTCAACTGACCCTCAACGGTCAATCCGTCGGCCCGGTGGACATCCCTGATGACCTGCCAATGATCGACTACCTGCACGAGTACAAGAACCTCACCGGTTCGCGCCTGGGCTGCGGCCAGGGCATCTGCCACGCCTGCGTGGTGATCGTCGACAACCCCGACGGCACCAGCGAAGAAGTGCGCTCCTGCATCACCGGCGCACACTATTTCGAAGGCAAGAAGGTTCGGACCATCGAAGGCCACGCGACCCGTGACGAGCAGGGCAAGGTCACCGAGTTGAACCCGATCCAGCAGCGCTTCGTCGACGAGTTCGCCTTCCAGTGCAGCTATTGCGCGCCGGGCTTCGTGAATGCCGCGACCGTGCTGGTGGAAAAGCTGCAGCGTCAGCCGATCGTCAAAAGCCAGCTGGAAAAAGTCATCGAGGACAGCCTCGGTCATCACATCTGCCGTTGCACCGGATACGTGCGCTACTACAGCGCCACGCGCAACGTGCTGACCGATCTCGGCCTGGTCAAGGAGGGTTAAGCATGAAGCTTCTATTTAGCCGCCTGGCGCTGGCGGTTGGTCTCGCTGCGCCTGTGCTGGCGGCTCACGCCGATGATGCGCAGGTCAAGCAAGGCGAGTACCTTGCCCGCGCCGCGGACTGCATGGCGTGCCACACCGCACCGGGTGGCGCGCCCTATGCGGGCGGCCTGCCGATCGTGTCGCCGTTCGGCACGATCTACGGCACCAACATCACCCCGAGCAAAGAGCACGGCATCGGCCTGTACAGCGATGACGAGTTCTTCGCCGCGCTGACCGCAGGCAAGCGTCGCGACGGGGCGAACCTGTATCCGGCGATGCCGTACACCTCCTATCACCTGATGCCGCGCGCAGATTCCGACGCGATTCATGCCTACCTGAAAACCGTCGAGCCGATCGAGCGTGCCGCACCGGTCACCAGCCTGAGCTTCCCGTTCAACGTGCGCCTGGGCCTGATGGGCTGGAACATGATGTACGGCAAGGACGTGAAGCTGGAACCGGCTGAAGGCAAGAGCGAAGCCTGGAAGCGCGGCCAGTACATGGTCGACGTGTTGGGTCATTGCGGCGAGTGCCACACCCCGCGTGGCTTGCCTGGCGCGATGCAGCAGGACAAGCGCATGACCGGCGGCATTCTCAATGGCTATCTGGCGCCGAGCCTGCTGGCCACCGACCTGGCGGCCCGTGGCTGGAATCATCAGGACCTGAGCTCGTTCCTCAAGCACGGCATGAGCGCCCAGGGCACGATGTTCAACGAGATGTTCCCGGTGTTCCACAACAGCACCCAGGGCCTCAGCGATCCGGATCTGGCGGCCATGGCGACCTTCCTGCTCGGCGATCAGCCGCCAGCGGCGAAAGTGCTCACCGAAGTGCCGTTGGACAAGCTGAGCCCGAGCGCCCAGCGCGGCCGTCAGGAATATTTGAATGTCTGCGCCGGGTGCCATGCGTCGGGCGGTGAGGGCAAGCCGCACATCGCCGTGGCCATGCGTGGCAACACCACGCTGCGCCTGGAAGACCCGCGCAACCTGGTGCGGGTGATCGACGACGGTATTGGTGAGCAGAAGTTCTCCGGTTTCGAACACATGCAACCGATGCCGGGGTTCGCCGGGAAGTTGAGCGACGAGCAACTCACGGACCTGTTGAACTACCTGCGTCAGGGTTGGGGCGGTCAGCCGAATGATCTGGCGGTGAACGACGTGCAGAAGCTGCGGGCCGATGCGCCGCCGCTCGAGCACAAGGCCCACTGATATGCAGCATCTGGATCTGCAAGTGGTGCGCCGGGCGCTGGAGTGGTCGGCGGCCGGTCAGCGCATCTGGTTGTGTACGGTGCTGGCCACTTACGGCTCGGCACCGCGTGCACCGGGTTCGCTGCTGGCGGTGAACACTGATGGGCAGTGGATTGGTTCGCTGTCCGGTGGCTGTGTCGAGGAAGACTTTCTCGAGCGAGTCGCCGAGGGCGCGTTTGTGCAGCAGGTCAGCGCTGTTCGTTACGGCGAAGGCGATGACCCACGCTCGCGCGTCAGCCTGCCGTGTGGCGGGGTGCTCGATGTGCTGGTCGAGAAGCTGGATGCCGAATGTGACGTGCAGGCGCATCTGCGGGAGCTGGAGTCGGCGTTGTCGGGCCGGCGTCGGTTGATCCGTGAAGTTGATCTGCAAAGCGGTGCGCGCAGTCTGTTCGATGATCGTGAGCAGGGTGTACGTATCGAGCGTGAAATCGATCGGGTGCGCGTGCGCGTCGGCGCGGCTCAGCGTTTGCTGCTGGCCGGGTATTCCAGTGTGGCTCAAGCCTGTGCAGAGTTTGCCGTGGGGCTGGGGTTCGAGGTGATTCTGTGTGATCCGCGGGACGAGGTGCTGGAAGGCGTCGTGCTGGAAAACGTGGAGATTCGTCGCCAACTGCCGTCGGTGTTCATCGCCGACGGCGGCTGTCACAGCGACACGGCAGTGGTGGCGTTGACCCACGATCCGCGTATCGATGACCTGGCGATGATGGAGGCTGTTCGCACCGAGGCGTTTTACATCGGCGTGATGGGCTCGATGCAGACCTCGCAAAAGCGCTTCGAGCGGTTGCGACGTATTGGTGGGCTGGGGGATATCGAGTTGGCGCGCATTCATGCGCCGATCGGCTTGAACCTGGGCAGCAAGACGCCGGCAGAGATCGCGCTGGCGGTGCTGGCGGACATCCTGCGGATTCGTAGCGGTATCCCACGGGATCGTCTTTAAGATCAAAAGATCGCAGCCTGCGGCAGCTCCTGCGCCGAACGCATTCCCATGTAGGAGCGAGCTTGCTCGCGATGGACTCAAGAGCGCCGCGTTTAGCCAGTAAATACGCGTTATCGTTAACGACCATCGCGAGCAAGCTCGCTCCTACAGAGACCACATTCGCTTATCTGAACAGCATTACGCATCGCAGCGGGCCTTTTGATTTAGCCGTCAGTACCCGAACCTGTCCCGCAATCCGTAATACCAGGCGCCCAATGCCGCAAATGGGGTGCGCAGCATTTGTCCGCCGGGGAACGGGTAGTGGGGCAGGTCGGCAAACGCATCAAAACGTTCTGCCTGGCCGCGTAAAGCTTCGGCCAGTACCTTGCCCGCCAAATGCGTGTAAGTCACACCATGGCCGCTACAGCCCTGGGAGTAGTAGATGTTGTCGCCCAGGCGTCCGACCTGGGGCAGGCGCGACAGGGTCAGCAGGAAGTTGCCCGTCCACGCGTAATCGATTTTCACGTCCTTGAGTTGCGGGAATGCCTTGAGCATCTTCGGTCGAATGATCGCTTCTATGTTCGCCGGATCCCGCGCGCCGTACACCACGCCGCCACCGAAGATCAGACGCTTGTCACCACTGAGGCGGTAGTAGTCGAGCAAGTAGTTGCAGTCTTCGACGCAATAATCCTGAGGCAACAGGGTCTTCGCCAGTTCTTCGCCCAGTGGCTCGGTGGTAATCACCTGAGTGCCGCAAGGCATCGATTTGGCGGCCAGCTCCGGCACCAGATTGCCCAGATAAGCGTTGCCAGCGACGATGATGAACCTGGCCCTGACCTTGCCCTGCGGCGTGTGCACAACAGGGTTGGCGCCGCGCACAATGCGTACCGCCGGCGACTGTTCATAAATCGTCCCGCCCAGGGATTCGACCGCCGCCGCTTCACCCAGTGCAAGGTTGAGCGGATGGATGTGGCCGCCACTCATGTCGAGCATCCCGCCCACGTACTGATCGCAGGCCACTACTTCGCGAATGCGGCGTTGATCCATCAACTCAAGCTGGGTATGGCCGAATCGCTCCCACAGGCGCTTCTGGGATTCGAGATGCCCCATCTGTTTGGCGGTCATCGCGGCGAACACGCCACCGTCCTTCAAGTCGCACTGAATGTTGTATTTGGCGACGCGCTCACGAATGATTCGCCCACCCTCGAACGCCATCTGCCCCAGCAACTGGGCCTGCTTGGGGCCGACCGTACGCTCGATGACATCGATATCGCGGCTATAGCTGTTAACGATCTGCCCACCATTACGCCCGGACGCCCCGAAACCCACCCTGGCGGCTTCCAGCACCGTGACCTTGAAGCCGTTCTCCAGCAGAAACAGGGCAGAGGACAGCCCCGTATAACCGGCGCCAATCACACAGACATCGGTCTCGACGTCATCCTGCAACGCCGGGCGCGGTGGAGCCGCATTGGCCGATGCGGCGTAGTAGGACTCTGGGTAGGGGGTGTTAGCCATCCTGCAGCCTCTGTTTAATATATTTTACGAATGCGCCGATCGTACCCGAGTTGAAAATCGCCCGCCAGCCACCCGGAAAATCTTCTTTGCAGCAGCAAAATTAAATATTTTGCATATTCATAGGGTTAGCTCGAAAAAAGGTGTTGACACCCCTCCGGAATTCCGTAGAATGCCGCCTCACAGCAGGCACGTAGCTCAGTTGGTTAGAGCACCACCTTGACATGGTGGGGGTCGTTGGTTCGAGTCCAATCGCGCCTACCAAACAAAATCCGCTCTGCTGGGCGGTCTGGAAGGGCTCACCGAAAGGTGGGCCCTTTTTTGTTATTTGAAATTTTTCCTGGTCTGCCTAAAGCAAGAAACTCAAGCCTCTTGCCTCGCGTTACTGTGTCGTCGTCTGTACGCTGATACTCATGGCCCCTCCCTATGGCCGGTGTTACCACTCGATATTCAATAGTGCTGTTCGTAGTGTCCACTACATTACAGCGCATGAAGCCAGTCTCCAATGTTTTTGACGTTAACCTTGTCAGTGACGGCTTAATATTCTTTCGCCTGGACGTATTAATAAAACAGTGAGGAATAACCATGCCTTTAACTCCGGTAGTGTCTGGTCTGCCGGCGATGGGTGACTGCTCTTTAGGAAGTGTTGTTGAGTTGGTACTACTGCTAAAAGCTGTTGCGTCGATATTGAAATGGTTTGGGTCCGCTATAGGCGAACTGCCTGTTGTATAGGCGCCCGATATAAATGTTCCTGCACTTGTCGCTCTTGTAGGTGAGGGGCACAGCGACTGATTCAGGTGGGCGCCACTTTCCAGGATCGTGGGTGCCATTAACGAAGGAGTCGATAGCAACTCCTGATTTTTTCTCCCGTTTTTAACAGTTTTCAGGCGCCAAATATTTGAACTATTGAAGTTGATAGAAAGGCGATTGGCCTTAGCGCGATTTATTCATACGCGTCATTACAATCTCAGCCATAAGTAAAAAACACCCAACTAGAACAAGCGGCGAGGAGTACTGCAATCCGACAAAAGCCAAAATACTGACAACAAAAAACAGTCACATCCTCCCAATTAAGTCGGTGATATATCATGATCAAAATCATGGCCTACTTTTTAATTGGAGCTGTAACTGCAGGATGCAACGGCATCGTAAAACCCGACTTTTCGGGTCCTGCCAACGATTCATACTTTTCAGTCCACTCGGGGTTTCCCGCACCGTATCTATACATGGCCTCGGCCGTGCAATGGAACGATGACTATGCGGTAACCACCCGCCACACTCCGTTCATCCCCAACGTGAAGTACAGCTGCAGCACAGGCTGCGATCTCGTCTTCATCCAGCACAAGGCCAGCGGCCACTACCCGTCATGGCGCGCACCGCGAGTGGGCGAGAGCATCACTGCCGTTGGGACGAGTCCTTACCTCATGACCGCTACCGGGAAAGGCAAGGTGTATCAAACACCTTTCATCAATGCCGACGAACACAGCGGTGATCTCTATGCCATCCATGATGCCCCGCTGGTCAAGGGCATGTCGGGTGGGCCGGTCCTCACCAGTGACGGCTGTATTGTCGGCATCAATATCGGTTTCTACTCAACCACTCTGAACGATGTGAGCAATAACTCCGGCGTGAAGGGGGCTGAGCGGATCAGCATCTTTATTCCTTACTCGATCATTCAGCGCGAGTGGGGGATATTGCAGGCAAAACTCAACGATCCACACGGCGCGAGGTATGTCGCGAAGTAGCTTTTAGCTGTCAATCAATAAGCGGCGCGGCGACCGGGTTCTGCGGTCACTCTTGTCAGATGCATCGATCCGGGTGTCGCCTGCTGCATAAAAGATCAGAGTGCAAAACCCGTCGCATGGGCAAGATGTCCCTCCTGTACTCCGGCGATCAGGTGCAGTGAGATGTTCTGCGGTACTTCAATGGACGGTACCTCGATGCTTCCTACAATCTGGAGCTGCCGCTCGCTTGGTTCGGTCGACTCTGCTGCGTTTTCCCTGGCCATTCTTGCGTGGTTCATTGCGATTTCGTTGAGCGTTGACACGTTACATCTCCTGGTGACTGGCCAAGCGTATCGCTGGAGTCCTTAAGCATTGGTTGAATGGCTACTGCGTCAGAATCATGTCGTTCCGGCCGCTGCTACGGGCGATCTTAGCAATCGGCAAGCCACGGATGCGGGTGAATTCTTCGTTGTGTTCTCGTAGGCGACGAATGGCGGGCCACGGAGGATGATAGTCCGGATTCTTTGCCATTCAGGCGTAAACTAACAAGGCTGCCTCATCGAAAGGAGCGGCCTATGAACGTCGATCAAATCAGCAAGCAGGCATCTGTGGACAAGGCTGTTTGGGATCAATACTTCTGTACTGCATTAATTGCGGAAAGCAATTTGACTGCCCCGATTGTGGGCGGTGCTACGCACGAAGACAGGCAGAACCTGTTGATCGAGAGGGCGATAGCCCTCGCCGACAAAATGATGGAAAGTAGAAAATAAACAGAGCCCAGCCATCGCGCTGGGCTCATTGCATGCGCGGTTGTGCTCCGATGCGGGCGATGCGCGTGTTGCGGTTCAAACGATCAACTCTACCTTGCCGCTTGCCAGGCGATAAATCCCTCCCACTATCTTCAACCTGCCCTTGCTCTGTGCGTCTGTCAGCAAGGGCGAGGCCTGTTTCAGGCTGTTGACCGAGTTCTTGACATTCTGCGCGGTGGCGTTTTCCATCAGGCTCCCGGGTTGCTTCAGCACTGTCTCGATTGCCGACTTGAGTGCGTCAGTCAGTTTCGGGATATGGCCGGGGAAAATCGTCTGATCCTTGACGGCCTTGATGCCTGCCTCGATAGCGCCACAGCTCTCGTGGCCGAGTACGAGAATCAGTGGAGCGCCCAGTACGGCAACCCCGTATTCAAGACTGGCCAGGCCTTCCGGGGTCACGAAGTTGCCCGCGACGCGGATGGAGAAAAGATCGCCTCGCGCGGTATCAAACGCATATTCCGGGGCGATCCGCGAGTCAGAGCAACTCAGCACTGCCACGAACGGATTTTGACCGGACACCAGGGCCTCTCGCTCAGCCTTGAAATCGTGTGTCGTGGAAGTACCGCTTACATACCGTTCATTGCCCTCCATCAGTCTTTTCAGCGCCATATCGGGACCGATTACGTTTTGAGGTTTTGGTGGGGCTGACGCTTTTTCGGCTGCCTGGATGAGCTTGCCGGGCAGTGTGCCGGTCAGTAGCAGGGCGCCTGCGCCCAATCCGGCAATTTGAAGAAAACGACGGCGGCCTGTTGTGTTTGAAGCAGAGCTTGAATCACATGATTCACACATGATTTTGTTTACTCAGTTCAATGCGGTGAGAGTGGGTTGTCGTTGGGGCTGATACCGGCACTGCCACGGGCGCTCAATACCGGCGCAGTGGAGTCTAGTTGGTCTGTCATATTGTGTTCCGGGCAATGTCCGCAGATGCCGTGCAAGCAGGCATTTCATGGGCTACTACTGACAGGCTCATACAACTTCGACCTGGCAGGAGTTTTTCGATGCTGACTCACTGGTTTCTCGCGGCGGTTCATCTTTTGGCGTTTGCCTTGGGATTTTGGGCGGTGTTGGTTCGAGGCACCGCTTTTCGGCGTTTGGCCGATGGGGCCGCGCAGGTGCGCAGTGTTCTGGTGGCGGATAATATCTGGGGTATCTCAGCGGTCGTTTTGCTGATCAGCGGGGGAATGCGAGCCTTTGGCGGGTACGAGAAAGGCACGGACTATTACCTGCATCAGCCGCTGTTTCATCTGAAGATGACGCTGTTCGTCCTGATCTTGTTGCTGGAGATTGCGCCAATGGTGACGCTGATCAAATGGCGGATAGCGCTTGCCCGTAAAGTGGCGATCGATACAGGCCGTGCGAAGCTATTTGCGCGGATCAGTCATGTCGAGGCGTTGCTGGTGCTGCTGGTAGTGGTGGCGGCGACGGGTATGGCGCGTGGCGTGATGTTTGGTTGATCACGCAGCTAGCGCGTACTTCCGTGGGGTGAATCAGAAAGGTCTGACAGCCAGAGCGTTGAGCCTGTCGCTAGTATCGGTCTCTGGGGGCTTGTGTGGAAAGCCGGCGCAAGCGATGCAATGCCGAATCTTTAGCCAGCCGTGATTGCGGACTGAACGGGCTGGCTACTGACTGCAACAGGATTCAGGGTTGTGGCTTTTCCGGGGCGGTCAGGCCAGCCTGAATGCGTTGATAGATTTCTTCACGATGCACTGCAACGTCCTTCGGGGCGTTGATGCCGATCCTGACTTGCTGGCCGCTTACGCCCAGGATGGTGATCGTAATGTCATCACCAATGTTTATGCTTTCACCGACTTTGCGGGTGAGTATCAGCATGGTCTTCTCCTTGATTGCTTTGTGGGGCACCTGATTCGGACAGTGCAGAGGTCGGTGGTATGTATAGATTAGTGCGAAGTCTCGCGGTTTGGGTGCCTCTTTCTGACGTGCAGATGGGGCATTAATTCCCAAGGCGTAACTATACAGAGGCGGCAACCATCATTCTCGTTGTTTTGAGCCCATTTTATGGCGCTCGTGAAGTATTCATGGATGTTAAAATCCCCCGCTTTATGGATTCAGAGGGAAACGCCGTGCGCAAAATGGTTTTGGTAATCGCGATATTGGCGCTGGCGGGGTGTGGCGAGGGCAGTAGTGTGCAAGCGCCGAAGCCCGCACCGGCCATGGCTGCCGTACCTGCGGCGGTGTCCGGCCCGCAATGGGATCTTGAAGTGCGAGGCGAAACCCCTCAGGCAGTCAGCGATTTGAGTGGCTGGCTGATCGAGCACAGCTTCATGTCCAGCGTCGTCAAGGAAAATGGCAACACGCGAATCCTGATGGGACCGTTCAATTCGAAAGCCGAGGCCGAAGCCAAACAGGATGAAGTCCGTGCGGCGCTCACTCGCTCGAAAAGGCAGAATATCGAATTGCTGGTGCTTGAGCGTCCGGCCGCTCAGTAACGTTCTGTATCGCGGATGCTCAAGAAACAAAAAAAGGTCTCGGGTGCTCAGCCCCGAGACCTTTTCAACTTCGGGTATTGCCTGGATTCAACCGCAGGCCTTCATGTCTACCGGGCCGACAAACTCGTTGCCGCGCCCCATGACGCACGCCACGCTCTGGTTGCGTTGCCGTTCCCAGGCCTGAACCGGATAGGTTTTGTCCCACGCTTCGTACAGTTGCCGATCCCGTTTCGACAGACGTAAACCATACTGCTTGCTCATGTAGAAGTACGTTCGGGCGATCATGCCGCGGATGGACGGGCGGGGCATGACTTTCTTGGCCTTGAAGTCGATTTGGGTCAGGCACGAACCATATTGTCCCGACTGCTCGGGCAACCAGCCGAAGCTGAAGTTGCTGCGATCGCCGTTGACCTCGCCAATGCTGGGCACCAGGTTGTGCAGATCGGACTCGGCCTTTTGGTAAGCCGGGTCGTAGCGGGTGCAGTTCTTGCGGCCGCCTTCTTGCCAGCACTGGCGTTGATGGCCGATCTGCCAGGCCGGAACGATATGCTCCCATTCGATGCGGGATGCGCGTTTGGCATTTTTACGGGGCACGTAACCGCAAGCGGCAAGGTTCACCCGGTTGCCGGTGTACTTGCAGCCACAGTAAAACTCAGTGGATTGGGGTGCGTAGAGCTTCCACGCGACCTTTTTCGCCTCGGTGAAGGTGCGCGGGGCGTCGGCTTGCGCACCCATGACAAAAAACAGGAACAGCAAAGCAAACCAGCGGGCACTCATCGACTCAATCTTCCTTCGGCACAACCCAGAAAATCTGCACGCCGCCATCGTCGCGATAGGCGAGGGTGACGTTGTCGTTCTCGTCGATTTCTTCCAGCAAGCGTTCCCATTCATCCACCGGCTCGTCAGGAAGGCGGAAGATCAGCGCTGCCCTGGCCTTTTGTGCGGTGGGAGAGTTGATGATTTTCTGAACGCGCAGGCCCATGCGTACATAGGTGTCAGGAGGGGAGGTGGTGTCCACGGAATTATCCTTATTAAGCTGTACGTGCATACAGTATTTTACTGTGGGCCTTTTCGCAACTGCTTAAAAATCAAGAAAATCCTCTGACAGCGATTTGTTCCGTTTGGCGTAAGACGAAGGGGGTTTTTTTGTCGGATCCAGCGGCGGCCACTCGCCAGGGCTGGCGAATGGCGCACGGGGGTGCCCGACCGGATCGGTCGGGCGAGGGCGAATCAGTATTCCCAGAACATCCGCTGCAGCTCTTTGCTGTCATTGGTTTTGGTCAGCGCGACCATTGCCAGGATCCGGGCCTTTTGCGGGTTCAGATCGTGAGCCACAACCCAGTCGTATTTATCGTCAGGCTGTTCGGCGTTGCGCAATACAAAGCCGCCGGCATTGACGTGGGAGGAGCGAATGATCTGCACGCCATCCTTGCGCAAGGCTTGCAGGGATGGAACTACGCGCGACGATACCGAACCATTGCCCGTGCCGGCGTGGATGATGGCTTTGGCGCCGGCTTGAGCCAGGGCCTTGTAAGCAGTGTCGCTGACGTTGCCATAGGAATAGGCGATCTCGACGTCAGGCAGGCTCTTGATGTTTTTGATGTCGAACTCCGAATCCATGGTGTGACGCTTGGCTGGCAGACGGAACCAGTAGGATTTGCCTTCTACCACCATGCCCAGCGGACCCCAGGGGCTTTTAAACGCTTCGGTCTTGATGTTGATCATCTTGCTGACGTCGCGACCCGACTGGATTTCATCGTTCATGGTCACCAGCACGCCTTTGCCCCGTGCGTCTTTGCTGCTGGCCACGGCCACCGCGTTGTACAGGTTCAGCATGCCATCGGCGGACATCGCAGTGCCCGGGCGCATGGAGCCCACGACAATGATCGGCTTCTCGGTTTTTTCCACCAGGTTCAGGAAGTACGCAGTTTCTTCCAGGGTGTCGGTACCGTGGGTGATCACGATGCCATCGACGTCTTTGTTGTCGGCCAGCTCGGCGACGCGGCGACCCAGTTGCAGAAGGTTTTCGTTGGTAATGCTTTCGGAGGCGATCTGCATGACCTGTTCGCCGCGAACGTTAGCCAGTTGGCTCAGCTCAGGAACGCCAGCGATCAACTGTTCAATGCCGACTTTCGCCGCTTGATAGGTTGCGCTGTTGGCGGTGCTGGCGCCTGCGCCGGCAATGGTGCCGCCGGTGGCCAGGATCACCACGTTGGCCAGTTTCTGTTGGGTTTCGGCTTCTTTGGCCTGAAGGGCGGTGGGCAGAAGCAGCAGCAGGGCCAAGGCGCCCGGAACAAAGGTCTTGAGTGCAGATGTCATTATTTTTCTCTTCTGGTTGTGAGGCGGTGCAGATGCAAGTTCATCTAGCCCCGGGCGAATCTGAACGCCGGAGGGTGCGAGGGGAAAAGCAGGATCTGTACCAGTAATATCCGGAATTTAAAAAAACGCTTAAGTTAATGATTTGTAACGGTATTTTTGTTTGTGGTCAGGACGGTTTCGAGGGCGGGGCGTCCGGAATGCCGAACATGTTTAACTTTCGCGTTCGGCTCTCCGAAACGGATCGCTGCCTTGTTTAAGATTTCAACGGGTCAAATCATCACCAACGACTAAAGAAACGCCCGCGCCGGTCGATGCCCCTTGAAGGGATCTTTTTCTTCAGGAGTTCACATGTCGTTATCTATTGGCTTCCCGAATGCCGCGGGCATCACCATCGGAGGAAAGTCTGCGGCGACCATTCGCGCTTCAGGCGATATGACAGAGGATGTGGCTGTTACAGTGCCAGGTGTAAAGGAAAGCGACGGCACCCAGATTAAAACCGGTCCGGTAGGTCTGGGAGAAAGTGCCGGCACACAGGCCGAATCGCAAACCAGCGATAACACCAGCGTTGCGGTGAAAATCCTGCTCAAGCGTTTGCAGGAGCTTCAGCAGCAATTGCGCGAGCAACAGCAGCAACTGGCGCAAGCCCAGGCAGCGTCCTATTCAACCCCGCAAGCCAAGACCACGGCGGTAGCGGCCATTCAGGGGCAGGTTGCCGACACCAACGGCGCCATCCTGCAAGTGAGTGCGAGTCTGATCAAAGAGCTGGCCAAGGGGGCTGGCGCGGGATCAGTAGTCAACACCACGGCGTGAACGGGGTGCCGTTTTCCGCTGGACATCTCTGAAAGCACTTTTCAGGTCGTTGACAAATATCGGCAGGGTTCGCATAGTTCGCTTCACGCAAACGTTTGCGCGACTCCAGTGATGGCTTTCCATCGAGGTGGGTCGTGAAGCTTACGTCGGTGCAAGCGTTGCTCACAATAATCATAAGATCGGAGTGAACCCATGAAGCTGCCATTCGCTGGACGTCTTCTCGCTGTCGCTATGCTGGCCGCCGCATCCGCAGCATTGCCTGTCTCCTCGGCTTTTGCTGAAACCACGGAAAAACCGAAAGTCGCACTGGTCATGAAATCCCTGGCCAATGAGTTCTTCCTGACCATGGAAGACGGCGCCAAGGCTTACCAGAAAGATCACTCCGGCGAATTCGAGCTCATCTCCAACGGCATCAAGGATGAAACCGACACCGCAGGCCAGACGCGCATCGTCGAGCAGATGATCCTGGCCAAGGTCAATGCACTGGTGATTGCGCCGGCAGACTCCAAGGCCATGGTCCCGGTGATCAAGAAAGCCATCGATGCCGGTATCACCGTGGTCAACATCGACAACCAGCTGGACCCCGCCGTCGTCAAAAGCAAAAACATCAATGTGCCGTTCGTAGGCCCGGACAACCGCAAGGGCGCACGGCTGGTGGGCGATTACCTGGCCAAACAGCTGAAGGCCGGTGACGAAGTCGGCATCATCGAAGGCGTGTCCACCACCACCAATGCCCAGCAGCGCACCGCAGGTTTCAAGGATGCGATGGAAGCGGCGCAGATCAAGGTCGTGTCCGTGCAATCCGGTGACTGGGAGATCGACAAGGGCAACAAGGTGGCCGCCTCGATTCTCAGTGAATACCCGCAAACCAAGGCCCTGCTGGCCGGCAACGACAGCATGGCGGTCGGCGCAGTGTCGGCGGTGCGCGCCGCGGGCAAGGCCGGCAAGGTGCTAGTGGTCGGCTACGACAACATCAATGCCATCCAGCCAATGCTCAAGGATGGTCGCGTGCTGGCCACGGCGGACCAGTTTGCGGCCAAACAGGCAGTGTTCGGCATCGAGACGGCATTGAAAATTCTCAAGGGTGAAACGGTCGACAGCGGCGCCAATGGCGTGATCGAAACGCCGGTAGAACTGGTCACCAAGTAGCCCTCTGGCGACGCAGCGGCGCTCGTCCAGCCGGACGAGCGCATGGAGAGTTTTTATGTCAGTTTCCGTCCCGAACGCTGTCCTCTCGGTCAGCGGTATCGGCAAGACCTACGCCCAACCGGTTCTTACCGGCATCGACCTGACGCTGATGCGCGGGGAAGTGCTGGCGTTGACCGGCGAGAACGGCGCAGGCAAAAGCACGCTGTCGAAGATCATTGGCGGGCTGGTCACGCCGACCACCGGCCGGATGCAGTTTCAGGGGCAGGACTATCGTCCGGGTAGCCGGGCTCAGGCTGAAGCGCTGGGTATCCGCATGGTCATGCAGGAGCTCAATCTGCTGCCGACCTTGTCGGTGGCGGAAAACCTGTTTCTCGACAACCTGCCCAGCAGAGGCGGCTGGATCAATCGCAAGCAGTTGCGCAAGGCTGCCATCGAGGCCATGGCCCAGGTCGGGCTCGACGCCATTGACCCGGACACCCTGGTCGGCGAGCTGGGCATTGGCCACCAGCAAATGGTCGAGATCGCCCGCAACCTGATTGGCGATTGTCATGTGCTGATTCTCGACGAGCCGACGGCGATGCTCACTGCCCGCGAAGTCGAAATGCTGTTCGAGCAGGTCACCCGCCTGCGGGCTCGCGGCGTATCGATCATCTACATCTCCCACCGCCTCGAAGAGCTGGCGCGGGTCGCGCAGCGCATTGCCGTACTGCGCGATGGCAACCTGGTTTGCGTCGAGCCAATGGCCAACTACAACAGCGAGCAACTGGTCACCCTGATGGTCGGGCGCGAGCTCGGCGAACATATCGATATGGGGGCGCGCAAGATCGGCGCTCCGGTGTTGACGGTCAAGGGCCTGAGCCGTGCCGACAAGGTTCGCGACGTGTCGTTCGAAGTCCGTGCCGGCGAGATTTTCGGCATTTCCGGTTTGATCGGCGCGGGGCGTACCGAGTTGCTGCGCCTGATCTTCGGTGCCGATATCGCCGACAGCGGAACGATTGCCCTGGGGTCGCCGGCACAGGTTGTCAGCATTCATTCGCCAGTGGATGCAGTAGGTCATGGCATCGCCTTGATCACCGAAGATCGCAAGGGCGAAGGTCTTTTGCTGACCCAGTCGATCGGCGCCAACATCGCCTTGGGCAACATGCCCGGCATCTCCAGCGCGGGCTTGGTCGACAACGATCGCGCAAACGCCCTGGCCCAGCGTCAGATCGATGCCATGCGCATTCGCAGCTCCGGGCCGGCACAGCTGGTGTCCGAGTTGTCCGGCGGCAATCAGCAGAAAGTCGTCATCGGCCGTTGGCTGGAGCGCGACTGTTCGGTGTTGCTGTTCGACGAGCCGACCCGCGGCATCGACGTCGGCGCCAAGTTCGATATCTACAACCTGCTCGGTGAGTTGACCCGCAAGGGCAAGGCACTGGTGGTGGTCTCCAGCGACCTGCGCGAGTTGATGTTGATCTGCGACCGGATCGGCGTGCTGTCGGCGGGACGCCTGATCGATACATTCGATCGCGACAGCTGGACTCAGGATGAATTGCTTGCCGCTGCTTTTGCCGGCTACCAAAAACGTGATGCGCAGCTCTTTGAAGCCGCGCCTGGGGATCTTCCATGAAAACCGCTTCTTTCGCCGGCACACGCAGTGGCAACTTCTACGGCCTGGGCACTTACCTGGGGCTGGCGGGTGCCTTGTTGGCGATGATCGTGCTGTTCTCGGTGCTGAGCAGTCACTTCCTGTCCTACGATACGTTCAGTACCCTGGCCAACCAGATTCCGGACCTGATGGTGCTGGCGGTCGGCATGACCTTTGTGTTGATCATCGGTGGCATCGACCTGTCGGTAGGTTCGGTGCTGGCATTGGCAGCTTCGACCGTGAGCGTGGCGATACTTGGCTGGGGTTGGAGCGTCTTGCCTGCAGCGTTGCTCGGTATGGCCGTCGCGGCGCTCGCCGGCACTATCACCGGCTCGATCACGGTGGCCTGGCGGATTCCGTCGTTCATCGTGTCCCTGGGCGTGCTGGAAATGGCGCGCGGGGTGGCGTACCAGATGACCGGTTCGCGTACGGCCTACATCGGCGATGCGTTCGCCTGGTTGTCCAACCCGATCGCCTTCGGCATTTCGCCGTCGTTCATCATTGCGTTGCTGATCATTTTCATCGCCCAGGCCGTATTGACCCGCACGGTGTTCGGTCGCTACCTGATCGGTATCGGCACCAACGAAGAGGCGGTGCGGTTGGCGGGGATCAATCCCAAGCCTTACAAAATCCTGGTCTTCAGCCTGATGGGGTTGCTGGCCGGCATTGCTGCGTTGTTCCAGATTTCCCGCCTGGAAGCCGCCGACCCGAATGCCGGCTCCGGTCTTGAGTTGCAGGTGATCGCGGCCGTCGTGATCGGCGGGACCAGCCTGATGGGCGGGCGCGGCTCGGTGATCAGCACGTTTTTTGGCGTGCTGATCATTTCCGTGCTGGCCGCGGGGCTGGCGCAGATCGGCGCAACCGAGCCAACCAAGCGCATCATTACCGGCGCGGTGATCGTGGTGGCGGTGGTGCTGGACACCTATCGCAGTCAACGCGCAAGCCGGCGGACCTGAGTCATGGCGACTATCAAAGATGTGGCAGCCCTTGCCGGCATTTCCTACACCACGGTTTCCCATGTGGTGAACAAGACCCGCCCGGTCAGTGAAGAAGTCCGGATCAAGGTCGAGGCGGCAATCCAGACCCTCGACTATGTTCCCAGTGCGGTGGCCCGTTCACTCAAGGCCAAGACCACGGCGACCATCGGCCTGTTGGTGCCCAACAGCCTCAACCCGTATTTCGCCGAACTGGCCCGGGGCATCGAGGATTACTGCGAGCGAAACGGTTACTGCGTCATCCTGTGCAACTCCGACGACAATCCGGACAAGCAGCGCAGCTACTTGCGGGTACTGCTGGAAAAGCGCATCGACGGCCTGATTGTCGCCTCGGCCGGCGGCGACAGTCGCCTGGTACAAGGCCTGAAAGGCGTCCGCACGCCCATGGTGATTGTCGACCGCGGACTGGACGGTATCGATGCGGACCTGGTGCGCATCGACCATGAATACGGCGCGTATCTGGCGACCCGGCATCTGCTGGAACTGGGGCACCGGGATATCGCCACGATCAGCGGACCGGAAAACACCAGCGTGGCGCAGATGCGTCTGGCGGGTTATCGCCGGGCTTTGAAGGAGGCGGGCGTCGAAGTCTCTTCCGAGCGCATGCTGGAAAGCGATTTCACCAGCACCGGCGGTTACGGTGCCGCCGCAATTCTGCTGGAAAACAACCCGCCTACCGCCATTTTTGCGGCCAACGACATGATCGGCATCGGCGTGCTCCGAGCCGCCGCCGAGCGCAATATTCGCGTACCGAGTGAGTTGTCGGTGATCGGCTTCGACGATATCCAGATGAGTCAGTATGTCTATCCGTCGTTGACCACGGTGGGGCAATCGATCGTGCAACTCGGCGAAATGGCCGCCGAAGTGCTTTTACGGCGAATCGCCACGCCGGGCCTGGCGACTGATCAGCGGATCGTGACGCCGAGTATCGTCATACGTGAATCGACGGCGCCGTTGGCGGGCGTGTTTGCCCAGTGCCGTTGAAAATAGAAAGCCGTTGAAAACAGAAAGCCGCTGAATCAAAAACGCCGCCGAAACAGACTCGATGAGTAGCAATGTATGCCAGCAAAAGTAGTGGTAATAGGCAGTTTGAACATGGACCTGGTAACCCGGGCACCACGCTTGCCCAAGGGCGGTGAAACGCTGATTGGTCAGTCGTTTACCACCGTCTGCGGCGGCAAGGGCGCCAATCAGGCCGTGGCTGCGGCGCGGCTGGGAGCCCAGGTGTCGATGATCGGGTGCGTGGGCAGTGACGTCTATGGTGAGGCACTGCGCGGGGCGCTGTTGGCCGAGCAGATCGATTGTCAGGCGGTGAGCACCGTTGACGGTTCCAGCGGTGTGGCGTTGATTGTGGTCGATGACAGCAGTCAGAACACCATCGTGATCGTCCCCGGCGCCAATGGTGCATTGACCACAGAAGCCATTGACCGTTTTGATTCGGTGATACACGCGGCGGACGTGCTCATTTGTCAGCTGGAAGTGCCCGATGCTTCTGTTGGCCATGCGCTCAAGCGCGGTCGCGAGCTGGGCAAGACCGTCATCCTCAATCCGGCGCCAGCCAGTCGTCCGTTGCCAGCGGACTGGTACGCGTCCATCGATTACCTGATTCCCAACGAAAGCGAGGCATCAGCCCTGAGTGGGCTGTCGGTGGACTCCCTGGACACCGCGCAAGCCGCGGCGACCCGCCTGATAGCCCTGGGCGCCGGCAAGGTGATCATCACCCTCGGTGCGCAAGGTTCGCTGTTTGCCGATGGCCAGCGCTTCGAACATTTCCCCGCGCCCGTGGTAAAGGCTGTCGATACCACGGCGGCTGGTGACACGTTCGTCGGCGGTTTCGCGGCGGCGCTGGCCGCGGGGCAAGATGAGGTACAGGCGATCCGCTTCGGGCAGGTGGCTGCGGCGTTGTCGGTCACCCGTGCCGGCGCGCAACCTTCGATTCCCGCCTTGAGCGATGTACAGGCGTTTAAAATTCCATGAAAAAGACACCCCTGCTCAACATTGCATTGTCACGGCTGATCGCTTCATTGGGACATGGCGACAGGGTCGTCATCGGGGATGCGGGGCTGCCGGTTCCCCCCGGCGTTGAATTGATCGACCTGGCCCTGACCCATGGCATTCCGGATTTTGTCAGCACCCTGAAGGTGGTGCTCAGTGAGATGCAGGTCGAAAGCCATGTGCTGGCTCAGGAAATCTTCGATAAAAAGCCGTCGGCCCTGGTCACGCTGGATGAGCTGGACGGCGAAGGCGCACTGGGTCGGCGTGAGGTGCTCACCCATGAACAATTCAAGGTCCTGAGCCGGCAGGCCAGGGCGATTGTCCGGACAGGCGAGTGTCAGCCGTACTGCAACATTGTGCTGGTCGCCGGCGTAACGTTTTGACTGGCTGTCCGCGTGTTTGATGTCCCCGGCACAAGGAGTGTGTTCCGTATCGCTATGCTCAGAAACCAAACCCACTGCTCCGGAGCCTGCTGCTTTGACCTTGAAGACCGCAACGAACACCCACGAGGCAGCAAAGATCGACTTGATCATCGACACCGATCCAGGGGCTGACGATGTCGTTGCCCTGTTGTTCGCCCTGGCATCGCCGGATGAGCTGAATGTTCGGGCATTGACCACCGTTGCCGGCAACGTTCCCCTGGACAAGACCTCGCGCAACGCACGATTGGCCCGGGAATGGGCGGGGCGTGAGGAGGTGCCGGTCTATGCCGGTGCACCCGGGCCGCTGATGCGCGCGCCGATCCATGCCGAGGATATTCATGGTAGGGAAGGTCTGTCGGGCGTCGCGGTGCATGAGCCGAAGAAGGGGCTGGAAAAGGGCAGTGCGGTGACTTACCTGATTGATACGCTGAAATCGGCCAGGCCCCACAGCATTACTATCGCCATGCTCGGCCCGCAGACCAATCTGGCCCTGGCGCTGATCCAGGCGCCGGGTATCGTGCAGGGCATCAAGGAAGTGGTGGTCATGGGCGGTGCGCACTTCAATGGCGGCAACATCACGCCGGTGGCCGAGTTCAACCTGTTCGCCGATCCGCAAGCCGCCGAAGTGGTACTCAGGAGTGGTGTAAAGCTGACCTACCTGTCGCTGGATGTGACCCACAAGATCCTGACCAGCGAAGCGCGCCTGCAACAGATTGCCGCGCTGAACAACAACGCCAGTCGGGTGGTGAGCGACATTCTCAATGAATACGTCAAGGGCGACATGGAACACTACGGCATTCCGGGCGGCCCGGTGCATGACGCCACGGTTGTCGCTTACCTGCTCAAACCGCAGTTGTTCAGCGGTCGCTCGGTCAACGTGGTGGTCGACAGTCGCGAAGGGCCGACCTTTGGACAAACCATCGTCGACTGGTATGACGGCTTGAAGGCGCCAAAGAACGCCTTCTGGGTTGAAAACGGCGATGCCCAGGGCTTCTTCGATCTGCTGACCGAGCGCCTGGCCCGCCTGAAGTAAGCATCATCTCCCGCAGGTGGTTTTACTCCCTCGCGTTAACCGCTTAGGATTTTTGGTCCGACAGATGTTTCTCGAAGATCTGCTCGATGAACGATTGGGCGGCTTCGGTTCCAAGGTCCCTGACCAGCAGGTCGATACCGATAATGGCGAGCTCCTCCGTGCTGCCTGGGCTGTAGGAGCTGTGGCCGTCTTGCCACTTGGCCTTGATGTCAGCGTCGATGGTTACGGTGGTCATGATGGCGCTCGTGAGGTCGGGGAAGGCTGAGTGCCGAGTTAACCACTTTGCGGGGCTTTTGACACGTCGACTTAGGCAGCAAAGGAGGGCTGTGCGACACTTGGTCTCTGACGAATATTCAAGGAATGCGCTGTGCAGATCGATTTGAACTCCCCGGATGGCCTGACCCTTGAGGCGGTGCGCCGGTTGCTGGCCGGCGCCAGTGACGATGAACACACTCAGTTGCGGGTCACCAAAGGAGGCATTGCCTACATCTCCTCGGGTGTCGTGGGCGGTACCGATATCGACGGGTTGTTGTTCCGGCTGGAAACCTGGGCCAAGGGCTCCGGTTATGTCGGGCGAGTCGCGGCCAGCGATGAAGTCTGGGTCATGCAGATCTTCAATGCCTTGAAAGAGAACTGGCCCAATCCGCCATTCGACTACATCGACGTCTATTGAGCGTCGTTCATATTCAGTCACGATTCAGTGATTAAGGGCAGGGCGCCGCTCAGGCAGAATCGCGGCTCGTCCGGATCATGGGCACTGCCTGTGAAACCAAACGCCAGTCTGGCTGTCGCACGATCTCAGCTTAATCATTGAATAAGGAGGCTTCATGCCTTGGAAGCTCGCGTCATTGGGTGCTTTGTTGGCCGTTGCCACGCTGGCCGGTTGCAGCACTGCCTCTACCGAGTCGGCAGCAACGGATGTTGCGACGACAGACTCGGGTCACAGCCGCTGTGAAGCGAAGGCTGCCGAGTTCACCATCGGTAAACAGGCATCGCCGCAGCTGCTTGAGCAAGCGCGTACCCGCGCAGGAGCGCAAAATGCGCGGTTCCTGCTGCCAACCGACATGGTGACGCTGGAGTACCGTTCCGACCGCCTGAATCTGAACACCGATGCCAATAAGGTGGTCACCCGCGTCAACTGCGGCTGATCGCCCGGCTTTTGTTTCACCCATAAAAAACCCCGTCACATGGACGGGGTTTTTTTAGTGCGCCTGGAAATTACTCTGGGCGAACTTGAGCAGCTTGCATACCCTTTTGGCCTTTCTCAGCCACGAAGGAAACAGTCTGGCCTTCTTTCAGGCTTTTGAAACCGTCGCTTTCGATAGCTTTGAAGTGTACGAACAGGTCGTCACCGCCACCTTGAGGAGTGATGAAGCCGAAGCCTTTTTCATCGTTGAACCATTTAACGGTGCCGGTTTGGCGATTAGACATGGTGTATCTCCAAGAAACATATATTTTCAGTAGTGCTGTGCTGCTCAGGCCAACTGGGCACACCCGGATATCATAGTCGAAATGTTCGCTTTGGGAGCCCCCCGGGCGAGCTGTTTGCCGATCGGTCGTGGTTTCTTTATGTCTTTAAATGGCTGAAAGCCCCGGTTTATAAGGCTTTCAGCCGAAAGAAAAGACGAAAAAAAAGCTGTAAAACCTTCAAAAAATGTCAGATAAAGTGACATTCGGCCTGTTTTTTCGGTCATTGCAGGTGAAAAAAACAATGCGAGAAGCTTATTTCTTCGCCCCGGGATCGACCCTGCAAGTGGCGATTTTCTTCATCGCCTGATTTCCCAGTTCTTGACTTGCCGTGCCGTCCATCAATGCCTGAAGGTCTTTGGCAGGATAGGATTTGATCTGGTCGGCGCCGCAACCACAGACGGCTTTTGCCTTCGCATCACCGATCTTTTGTGCCGCTGCAGGGACGCATTGCGCCATGTATTTCTCGCGCTCACCCTTTGGCCAATCGGCGTGGGCGGCCAATGGCAGCAGCAGAACGATGGGTGCGACTACGGCGAACAAACGGTTCAGACGCATGCTGGGATGCTCCTTGTGGGTCAATGTCTTGTTATCTGAGCGCTAATGCGTGGCTCAAGTTCATCACTCTGGCATAAAAACGCCTGATTTACCGCGTCGGAAAACCTCTGCGCAGCTACCGCCGTTCATCTGTGCTAGCATGCCCCGCTCGGGCGTTTGCAGGCTCCGACGGACCTTCAGTCCCGGCAGCGGCAGATGCGCGATTAACCCTGATTTGAATCCCAGTCACTCTGGTTCGGTTTTCCGGTTGGCCGCAAGGCTCCTGCCGCTGTAAGGCAGGCGTTCGTCATTGAATGGCCTGGACCGGATCTTGTACTGGCTCATCCCAACCCACGTGACCTTTGGTAGGGGTCACCACTAGGAGAGGAGGCGCCATGCCAACTATTACTCTTCCCGACGGCAGTCAACGTTCATTCGATCACCCGGTTTCCGTAGCCGAGGTCGCCGCATCCATCGGTGCAGGCCTGGCCAAGGCCACCGTGGCCGGCAAGGTCAATGGCAAGCTGGTCGACGCCAGCGACATCATCGACAGCGACGCGTCGCTGCAAATCATCACGCCAAAGGATGAAGAGGGGCTGGAGATCATTCGCCACTCTTGCGCCCACCTGGTTGGCCATGCAGTCAAACAGTTGTACCCGACCGCCAAAATGGTCATCGGTCCGGTCATCGACGAAGGTTTCTATTACGACATCGCCTTCGAGCGTCCATTCACTCCGGACGACCTGGCGGCCATCGAACAGCGCATGCAGCAGCTGATCGAGAAAGATTACGACGTGATCAAGAAAGTCACTCCGCGCGCCGAAGTGATCGAAGTGTTCAAGGCCCGTGGCGAAGACTACAAGTTGCGCCTGGTCGAAGACATGCCGAACGAGCAGGCCATGGGCCTGTACTATCACGAAGAATACGTCGACATGTGCCGCGGCCCGCACGTGCCGAACACGCGCTTCCTGAAATCCTTCAAGCTGACCAAGCTGTCCGGCGCCTACTGGCGTGGCGATGCCAAGAACGAGCAATTGCAGCGCGTCTACGGCACCGCCTGGGCGGACAAGAAGCAACTGGCGGCCTACATCCAGCGCATCGAAGAAGCCGAAAAACGCGACCACCGCAAGATCGGCAAGCGCCTGGGCCTGTTCCACACCCAGGAAGAAGCGCCGGGCATGGTGTTCTGGCATCCCAATGGCTGGACCCTGTACCAGGTACTCGAGCAGTACATGCGCAAGGTGCAGCGCGACAACGGTTACCTGGAAATCAAGACCCCCCAGGTCGTTGACCGCAGCCTGTGGGAAAAGTCCGGGCACTGGGCCAACTACGCCGACAACATGTTCACCACCCAGTCGGAAAGCCGCGACTACGCGATCAAGCCGATGAACTGCCCGTGCCATGTGCAGGTGTTCAACCAGGGCCTGAAGAGCTACCGCGAGTTGCCGATGCGCCTGGCCGAATTCGGTGCCTGCCACCGTAACGAGCCATCGGGTGCCTTGCACGGCATCATGCGCGTGCGTGGATTCACCCAGGACGACGCGCACATTTTCTGCACCGAAGAACAGATGCAGGCTGAATCCGCTGCGTTCATCAAGCTGACCATGGATGTCTACGCCGACTTCGGCTTCACCGATGTCGAGATGAAGCTGTCCACTCGTCCGGAAAAACGCGTCGGTTCCGACGAGCTTTGGGATCGCGCCGAAGCTGCACTGGCCGCAGCCCTTGATAGCGCGGGCCTGCCGTACGATCTGCAACCGGGCGAGGGTGCGTTCTACGGTCCGAAGATCGAGTTCTCGCTGAAAGATTGCCTTGGTCGCGTCTGGCAATGTGGTACCCTGCAGCTCGATTTTAACCTGCCTGTGCGTCTGGGAGCCGAATACGTCTCCGAAGACAACAGCCGCAAGCACCCGGTCATGTTGCACCGGGCGATCCTGGGGTCTTTCGAACGCTTCGTCGGAATACTGATCGAGCACTACGAGGGTGCATTCCCTGCGTGGCTGGCTCCGACCCAGGCAGTGGTGATGAATATCACTGATAAACAGGCTGATTTTGCCGCCGAAGTGGAAAAAACTCTCAACGAAAGCGGGTTTCGTGCCAAGTCTGACTTGAGAAATGAAAAGATCGGCTTTAAAATCCGCGAGCATACGTTGCTCAAGGTTCCTTATCTCCTGGTTATCGGAGATCGGGAAGTCGAGATGCAGACTGTCGCTGTGCGTACTCGTGAAGGTGCTGACCTGGGCTCGATGCCCGTCGCCCGGTTCGCTGAGTTCCTCGCGCAAGCGGTTTCCCGGCGTGGTCGCCCAGATTCGGAGTAATTATTATTAAGCGTGAAATGAGACAAGATAAACGAGCTGCACCGAAAGCCCCGATCAACGAGAATATCTCGGCACGCGAGGTTCGGTTAATTGGAGCTGAAGGTGAACAGCTCGGGATTGTGTCAATTGAAGACGCGCTTCTTAAGGCTGAAGAGGCCAAGCTGGATCTGGTGGAGATTTCCGCCGATGCAGTACCACCTGTTTGCAAACTGATGGACTACGGCAAATCGATCTTCGAAAAGAAGAAGCAGGTTGCTGCGGCCAAGAAAAACCAGAAGCAGATTCAGGTTAAAGAAATCAAGTTTCGTCCAGGGACGGAGGAAGGGGATTACCAGGTAAAACTGCGCAACCTGGTACGTTTCCTGAGTGATGGGGACAGGGCCAAGGTATCCTTGCGATTCCGCGGCCGTGAGATGGCCCACCAGGAGCTGGGGATGGAACTCCTCAAGCGAGTTGAAGGTGACTTGCTCGAGTACGGTTCGGTCGAACAGCATCCTAAGATGGAAGGACGCCAGCTGATCATGGTCATCGCCCCGAAAAAGAAGAAGTAATCAACAGGGCACGGCAGGCCTTCTGATTATGTTTATCAACTGAATGCGGAGTATCCGAACATGCCAAAAATGAAGACCAAAAGTGGTGCTGCTAAGCGGTTTCTGAAAACTGCTAACGGTATCAAGCACAAGCACGCTTTCAAGAGCCACATCCTGACCAAAATGTCGACCAAGCGTAAGCGTCAACTGCGCGGTAGCAGCTTGCTGCATCCGTCTGACGTGGCAAAAGTCGAGCGCATGCTGCGCCTTCGTTAATTTTAGTCAAGAATAGAGGAAGTAACTCATGGCTCGTGTAAAGCGTGGCGTCATTGCCCGTAAGCGTCACAAAAAAATTCTGAAACTTGCTAAAGGCTACTACGGCGCACGCTCCCGCGTATTCCGTGTTGCCAAGCAAGCGGTAATCAAGGCAGGCCAGTACGCCTACCGTGACCGTCGTCAGAAAAAACGTCAGTTCCGCGCTCTGTGGATCGCTCGTATCAACGCTGGTGCTCGTATCAACGGTCTGTCCTACAGCCGTTTCATCGCCGGCCTGAAAAAAGCGTCCATCGAGATCGACCGTAAGGTTCTGGCTGATCTGGCAGTGAACGAAAAAGCGGCGTTTGCTGCGATTGTCGAGAAAGCTAAAGCCACCTTGGCTTAAGTACCCCCGACAGTCACCCGGCCTCGCATCTGTGGGGTCAGGTGTTAAACGTCATAAATAGGGGAAGAGCCTTCAAGCTCTTCCCCTATTTTGTATCTGGAGTCTGTACATGGAAAACCTGGATGCGCTCGTCTCTCAAGCTCTAGAGGCTGTGCAAAGCGCTGAAGATATCAATGCCCTGGAGCAAATCCGGGTTCACTACCTTGGCAAGAAGGGTGAATTGACTCAGGTGATGAAGACCCTGGGGAATTTGCCGGCAGAAGAGCGTCCGCAGGTCGGTGCGCTGATCAACGTTGCCAAGGAGCGTGTCACAGAGGTCCTTAATGCGCGCAAGGCATTGTTTGAAGAAGCCGATCTGGCTGCCAAACTCTCCGCCGAGTCCATTGACGTGACCCTGCCTGGCCGTGGTCAGACCTCCGGTGGTCTGCACCCGGTTACCCGCACTCTGGAACGCGTCGAACAGTTCTTCACCCGTATTGGCTACGGCATCGCCGAAGGCCCCGAGGTCGAAGACGACTATCACAACTTCGAAGCGCTCAACATCCCAGGCCACCACCCGGCCCGGTCGATGCATGACACCTTCTATTTCAATGCGAACATGCTGTTGCGCACCCATACCTCGCCGGTACAGGTCCGCACCATGGAGTCGAAACAGCCGCCGATCCGCATCGTCTGCCCAGGCCGTGTATACCGCAGCGACTCCGATATCACCCACTCGCCGATGTTCCATCAGGTCGAAGGCCTGCTGATCGATCGCGACATCAATTTCGCCGACCTCAAAGGCACCATCGAAGAGTTCCTGCGGGTGTTCTTCGAAAAGGAACTGGCGGTGCGTTTCCGTCCTTCCTACTTCCCGTTCACCGAGCCATCCGCTGAAGTCGACATGGAATGCGTGATGTGCAGCGGTAAAGGCTGCCGCGTCTGCAAGCAGACCGGCTGGCTGGAAGTGATGGGCTGCGGCATGGTGCATCCGAATGTACTGCGCATGTCCGGGATCGACCCGGAAGAGTTCTCGGGCTTTGCCTTCGGCATGGGTGTCGAGCGTCTGGCCATGCTGCGTTACGGCGTGAACGACTTGCGTCTGTTCTTCGACAACGACTTGCGGTTCCTCGCGCAATTTCGCTAGTCGTAACGAATTCTTAGGAGAGCAGGATGAAATTCAGTGAACAATGGCTGCGTGGCTGGGTTAGCCCGCAGGTAAGTCGCGACGAGCTGGTTGCTCGTCTGTCGATGGCCGGTCTTGAGGTCGATAGCGTTACGCCGGCCGCCGGTGTTTTCAGTGGCGTGGTGGTTGGCGAGGTGCTGAGCACCGAACCGCACCCGGACGCCGACAAGCTGCGCGTGTGCCAGGTCAGCGATGGTTCGCAAACCTTCCAGGTCGTGTGCGGTGCGCCAAACGTGCGCCCGGGCCTGAAGATTCCTTTCGCCATGATCGGCGCCGAGCTGCCAGGCGACTTCAAGATCAAGAAGGCCAAACTGCGTGGCGTTGAGTCCAACGGCATGCTGTGCTCGCAATCCGAGCTGCAGGTCGGTGAAGGTAATGACGGTCTGATGGAGCTGCCGGCCGATGCGCCGGTCGGTCAGGACATTCGTGAATACCTGAACCTGGAAGATGCCAGCATTGAGGTCGATCTGACCCCGAACCGTGGTGACTGCCTGTCCCTGGCCGGTCTGGCCCGTGAAGTCGGCGCGCTGTACGCCGCTCCGGTGGTCCGTCCGGTGGTGGCTTCGGTGCCTGCCGCGCATGATGAAGTGCGTTCGGTAGAAGTGCTGGCGCCGGCCGCGTGCCCACGTTATCTGGGGCGTGTGATTCGTAACGTCGACCTGTCCCGGCCTACGCCGCTGTGGATGGTCGAGCGCCTGCGTCGTGCAGACGTGCGCAGCATCGACGCTGCAGTCGACATCACCAACTACGTGATGCTGGAACTGGGTCAGCCGCTGCACGCCTTCGATCTCGCCGAAATCAACGGTGGCATCCGTGTGCGCATGGCCGAAGAGGGCGAGAAGCTGGTGCTGCTCGACGGTCAGGAAGTCAGCCTGCGTAGCGATACCCTGGTGATTGCCGACCACTCCCGCGCACTGGCTATCGCCGGTGTCATGGGTGGCGAGCACAGCGGTGTGTCCGCGACCACCCGTGATGTGTTCCTGGAAAGCGCCTTCTTCGACCAGATCGCCGTAGCAGGCAAGGCCCGTTCCTATGGCCTGCACACCGATGCATCCCATCGCTACGAGCGTGGTGTGGACTGGCAACTGGCCCGTGAGGCCATGGAGCGCGCGACCGGCTTGCTGCTGGACATCACCGGTGGTGAAGCGGGTCCGATCATCGAGACCGTCAGCGAACAGCACCTGCCGAAAATCGCTCCGGTCACCCTGCGTGCCCAGCGCATTACCCAGATGCTGGGTATGGAAATGGATTCGGCCGAAGTGGAGCGTCTGCTCAATGCCTTGGGCCTGACCATTACTGCCGACGGGGCAGGGCAGTGGCGTGTAGAAGTGCCAAGCCATCGCTTCGATATCAGCCTGGAAGTCGACCTGATCGAAGAGCTGGCACGCCTGTACGGCTACAACCGTTTGCCGGTTCGTTACCCGCAAGCGCGTCTGGCGCCGCAAGCCAAGGCAGAAGCCCGTAGCGACCTGCCTGAACTGCGTCGTCTGCTGGTTGCCCGTGGATATCAGGAAGCCATTACCTACAGCTTCATCGATCCGAAACAGTTCGAACTGTTCAATCCGGGTGTTGAGCCGTTGCTGCTGGCCAATCCGATCTCCAATGACATGGCCGCCATGCGATCGTCGCTGTGGCCAGGTCTGGTCAAGGCGCTTCAGCACAACCTGAACCGTCAGCAGGATCGCGTGCGTCTGTTCGAAAGCGGCCTGCGTTTCGTTGGTCAGCTCGAAGGTTTGAAGCAAGAGCCGATGTTGGCCGGTGTTGTTTGCGGTAGTCGCCTGCCGGAAGGCTGGGCGCAGGGGCGCGATACCGTCGACTTCTTCGACGTCAAGGCAGACGTGGAAGCAGTGCTGGGCTTCGCCGGTGCCCTGGATGCGTTCACTTTCGTGCCGGGCAAGCACCCAGCGCTGCACCCGGGTCAAACCGCGCGCATCGAGCGTGACGGTCGTCTGGTCGGCTTCATTGGCGCTATCCACCCTGAATTGTCGAAAACCCTCGGTCTCGACCGTCCGGTCTTCGTCTTCGAGCTGGTTCTGGCGGAAGTGGCGTCGGGCAAAATGCCTGCATTCCACGAGTTATCGCGCTTTCCTGAAGTGCGTCGTGACCTTGCACTGATTGCACACAAAGACGTCGCAGCCACGGCTGTACTGGACGTAATCCGTGAAAATGCAGGTGAATGGCTGACAGACCTCAGGCTATTTGACGTGTATCAGGGTAAAGGCATTGATCCTGATAGAAAAAGCCTCGCAGTCGGCTTGACCTGGCAGCATCCATCGCGCACTCTTAATGACGATGAGGTGAATACCGCAACGCAAAACATCCTCACCTCGCTTGAACAAAGGTTGAACGCCACGTTAAGGAAGTGACGTATGGGGGCTCTGACGAAAGCTGAGATGGCGGAACGTCTGTATGAAGAGCTGGGCCTGAACAAACGGGAGGCCAAGGAATTGGTCGAACTGTTTTTTGAAGAAATCAGGCACGCTCTTGAAGACAACGAACAAGTCAAATTGTCCGGTTTCGGCAATTTCGACCTTCGGGACAAACGCCAGCGGCCTGGCCGCAATCCGAAAACGGGGGAAGAAATCCCGATCACGGCTCGCCGTGTGGTCACCTTTCGTCCAGGGCAGAAGTTGAAGGCCCGAGTTGAGGCTTATGCTGGAACCAAGTCATAACGACGAGCTCCCCGTCATCCCGGGCAAACGCTACTTCACCATTGGTGAAGTCAGCGAGCTGTGTGCGGTAAAACCACACGTGCTGCGCTACTGGGAGCAGGAGTTTCCTCAGCTCAACCCCGTCAAACGCCGCGGAAACCGCCGGTATTATCAGCGCCAGGACGTGCTGATGATCCGGCAGATCCGCGCGCTTCTTTACGATCAGGGGTTCACCATCGGCGGAGCGCGCCTGCGTTTGTCCGGTGATGAAGCCAAAGACGACACCACCCAATACAAACAGATGATCCGCCAGATGATCGCCGAGCTCGAAGATGTGCTGGTGGTGCTCAAGAAATAAATTTCTGCTTTTAAATACTTTCAGTTTTCAAAAGCTTGCGATATATTCTTGAGCGTTCCTCGAGGTGAGGGACGTGTTTCACGCCTAGTCGGGGCGTAGCGCAGTCCGGTAGCGCACTAGCATGGGGTGCTAGGGGTCGAGTGTTCGAATCACTCCGTCCCGACCATATTTTCTGATTAAAATCAGGCACTTAAGCCGATCAGTTGGATCGGCTTTTTTGTGTCTGCGCAAAACCCGCGCAAAACTGGCGCAAAACTATCCGGTGATTTCGCTGATATTCAGGTCCGGAATTGCCTCGGACCAGATGACTTCCTCGTGGTCGCGCTGGTAGTTTTTGGTCATGCCCTCGCTCGCATGGCCTGCAATTTTCTGCCCGTCCTTTCCGGCTTTCTTGTATAGGTGCAGCGATAGCGCTCGCACTTCGTGGAAGCCCGGCATCTCTTCTTCCTTCCATCCCGCGTAGCAGTTCGCCGCCTCCCTGGCTTCCTTGAATGCTCGCGTCAAATACCGCTCCTCAACCTTCGTCCAGTGGTCCTTGGTCTGCGCCTGTTTCTGTTTCAGGCGATTGGGCTTCCGGTGCACCAAGTACGGTGACGCTGTGTCGTCACGGCAGCGACTGATCACCGCCTGCAACTCGGGCGTCACTCGAAAGCGAATCCACGCGGCATCACTGGCCTTCGCTGTCTTCTTCTGCACCAGGTATAGGAAGCCCTCCCGGATGCCATCAAAGCGCATATCGAGGATGTCCGTCCGCCGCTGGGCGGTGATCAGGGCCAGGTCGATCGCGTTCTGCAACCAGGCTGGCGCTTTTTCCCTAATTGCCTTTAGGCCCTCCACGGTGTGCCGCTTGCGCTGCTTCTTTTCGATGCGATTGATGGTGCTGGCAGCCGGATTGTCCGGGCACAGGCCCTTGGCCGCAGCATGGTTGAAAATGTCAACCAGCAGGGCCCGGCACTGGTTGGCTGTGCGTGGAGTCAGGGAGTCCAGCATCTCGGCGATCATGCGGATTGTGATCTGGTCAACTGCCTTGCCCTCGAAATGCTTGCGAAAGCGCCGGAAGTGCACGGCGTACAGGTCCAAGGTGCCCTTGGCCAGCTCGCGTGGAGGCAGGACGTCGCGCTCGTAGGTGTCGAGGAATCCTGTGAACGTTTCTGTGGCGTTATTCATCACGGCGCCAACCAGATCGGAGCCGCGCATGAACTCAAGGTTCAGCTGTTTCGCTGCATCAATGGCTTTAAGGCGATCGGCGCCGAACGAAAACCACTTCCCGTCGGTAGGCCGCCGGTAGCGATAGGTCGAGCGCCGCGCGTCGTAGTACAGGTTCTGCGGAAGTCCCTTGTTCGCAGGGTTGCGCGGCCGTGGCGCCATCATGCAGCTCCTTTCAATACCATTGCGACCAGGTCGTTGCCGTTCGAGCGGCTGAATGCGGCCCAGTCAACGTACCAGAGTTTGCCTATCTGCTCGCCGGGAACCATTCCGTTCCGGATGTGGTTGCGGATTGCCTGTGAGCAAAGCGGAGTGCCACCTCCGCCCCAGCGTCGGCGCTGAAACTCGCTTATCTTAATCAGTTCTTTTTTCATTGGATGCTCCATGCCGCGCGTGGCGGCAGAAGGTGGCGATGGGGGTACGCTGCTTTTCGCAGCGCCTGAGCTAACTTCCGGCGTCAAGCCATGAGGGGCTGCAACCGATACGCGTGGAATCGACGGCCATCCTGCGACCTGATCTCTGGAGCAAGGTCTGCCAGCTCATCAATCCGGTGATCCGCTGCGTTCAGGCGAAGCTGCAGGGCGTCACGCTCAGCGCGGATCTGGTTGATCTCCTCCTGTGCCTGGTCAACAACCTGCTGCGCTTCGTGCACTTCGATCCAGTTGCCAGTGCGGTCCTCCAGCTTTTGAACGCCGGCGTCTGAAGGCTTCAGCAGGAACATGTAGCGCGGTAGGGCATTCAGTTTGTCCCAGAACTCCTTGCCCGGGCGCGGCGTGAGGACTGTGTTGGATCGGTTTTCTGTGGGCATGGGGATACCTCGGCGGTATATTTAGCCTTTTGGGGATGGGAGGGAGTATGAGTAGTCCAATCAATAGCTATTTCGCCACTGATCGTAACAAGCAAATTTTATCTAATATGGTGAGCAAGGTTCGTGGTGGGTTGGATGCACTAAGAGATAGCGATAAGCCTAAGCATAAGTTCCTGCTTGAGTTTATTGGGGTAACGCTTTTTCACGTTCACAGTAACCCAGAAAGCTATGATGAAAGATGTATTATGAATATTGCTGCTTTGGGCGATCGATTCATGGACGAAGTGAAAAGCTTTGACCTAGGCGAGCAAAGCGCCGAGCATCTTTTTGCTTACTGCTACCGATTTGTGATTGAATATCAGCTTAGTAGTCCTCATCAGATTTCGAACGAGCTCCTCGAGATCCTGACTCGTGTATCTGATTTTGAGTATGGCGCTGCGACTACTCAAGTTAGATATGCTGGCCACCAGATGTTAATTAATGTCGTTCAACATTACCTGTACCACCCAAGTCTCAGTTCCTTAAAGGATTTGCCAGACGTCATCAAACGTTCTGAAAGCGAACGAGAGAGCGCTGAAAAAGCAATCTTAGATAGAGAAATCAGAGTGAACGCTTTGGCAGAAAAGCTTGAGACGTATGAAACAGCGTTCAATTTTGTTGGCCTTTATTCAGGTTTCAAAAGTCTGAAGACGACAAAAGTGTCTGAAAAGAGGTGGAATTTTTTCTTTCTCCTGGGGCTCGGGTTATTATTGCTAGTTCCCGTAGTGGTGAAATTTTTAAGCGTGCTCTATGCTCCAGCCAAATCTGAGCCGGACCTCATTGGTCTTGCTGCATTAGCTGGTTTGGAATTGCTGCTTCTTTATTTTTTTAGGGTCGCCCTTCAAAACTTTCGTTCTATTAAAGCCCAACTGCTCCAAATTGATTTGCGGATGACGCTTTGTCAGTTTGTGCAGAGTTATGCTGAATACTCAAAAGGCGCGCCTGAAGGTAGTGCGGGGTTGCTGGAGCGTTTTGAGCAGGTTGTCTTCAGTGGCATCGTTAACGACGAAAGCGCTATACCTTCTACATTCGACGGCTTAGATAAGCTTGCCGAATTAGTGGGAAAAATCCGTAAGTGACCCGGTCGATTCCCTCGCCAGCTGGCGTGATTCGTAGAAGTGGGGTATTTGTGTTCGGTCCGGCATGGAGCCGGAATGAAGTGACCGCGATTATTTAGGGGGGTAGTTATGGCTATTACTGGCTCTATTCAAACAGATGCGTTTCTAGACCGAAGTCCGAATCGTCAGTGTTGGTTGCTTTTTCGAGCAGGACCCCTTTCTCGTCTGAAGCAATTTCAGAATGGAAAGATGTACATGAACAGCGTTAGTTATTTTTCAGAGTTGAAGGGTGAGGAAGCTACCGCGCTAAGAAAAGATGATTTAGAAAAGAATTACTTGACGCTACACAGTCGAATGGGAGGGGCGTCGGTTGGTGAGCTTTTTGTTGAAATCGATGGAGAGGAAGTTTCATTAGGCCCGGACGCCATCATGCGAGTTGATTTGCCTAACCCCTCAAATATTTTTATTTTTTGTATGGCTGCTTTAGCTGATGGTCTCGATGGCTTGATCCCCGGTGAGCATGAAGGGAAGCTTACTTTAAGTAGTCGCTTTGCAGAGCTGGGTGATCATGTTTTGCTAGTGAATAATATCGGTGAATTCTCAAGGCGCATGAGTGCTGCAATTCTTGCGCACCCGCATTTGTATAGCTCTCCATTTTTTGAAGGAGGCTATGGGCAAGTTGATTATGTAGACATGGGTAATCACAGCGGTGTCGTCGGTTTATTTAGAAAAGATATTCAGTATGCATGGCAGAGGGAATATAGATTTTGTCTGGGGTGCGCATCTGAAGCTCTAAACGCCAATGGTGCACTCGAACTTGATATTGGAGACCTAAGTGATATTACATCTATTGTTCCCGTCGAGAAGTTTGCATCCCAGACTTTTACATTGAAGCGACACCAGTTTGAAATCAAAGATGTTGTAGTGAGCTAGTGGTACGTAGGTTGAGTGCGATAGGTGAGGGTGGGTTAGGCGCGCGCCCTGCGTGACCGATGGTGGCAATTTGGTTTGGGTTGGGGTATTACGGGTGACCGGCATGGGGCCGGGCACACGGAGAAAGCAGATGGAAGAGCACTACAAAAAAATACCAATCCCTGAAGGCCACACGCTGGTCGATAAGGGGATGGAGGCGAAAGGATCCCGCAAAGGTCAAGATACGGACATCTATTGGTATGACGAACTCAACAGCGCTGGCGAAGTAGTTGCCTCGTATGAAGTCACCGATAGCATGTCGGTCTATCCACCATTCAATCGTCACATCAGCGTTTCTAAATCATCCTGATCAAGATGGTGCAATGATCTCGTCCCCAGGATCACGCTGTAGCTCGGCGATGCTCTGATCGGAAAACGCTCGCGACACCTTTTCGTTTGGCTCGTAAGGTGTCGTGACACAGCGGAGCATCCATGCGGCAGTCTCGAAGTCAGCGGCGATCACGTTGCGCAGTAGGTTCTGATACACCTCCTGCTGGTTGTTGAAGCCGTGTTCTTCCATCAGGCGCTTTAGATCCGGTATGAACACGCCGGCCACCTCAACCTTGAATACGCCGATACCTTTCTTGGCATCGTCCGCCGCTTTCTTCTCGCGCTTCTTGCGCTGCTTGATAGCTTCCGCCGTCGGCTCCTGCTGTTCCTCGGCCATGGCCTGCCTCTTCAATACCGTGGGCTGGTAGATCCAGCCATGTCTGTCGTCGGCGCTGGCGCACCTGGTTGCTGATGCGTCTCATGCTGCCCCCTGCTGGGTCCAGACACCCACGGCGTCGAACACCCGGGCGGCCTGTTCTTCAGTCAGTGAGAGCTCGGCGGGAATGGCGATCCAGCCCGACGCAACCCGATGATTTGGGTTGCTTTCGGCGACCAGGGCTTTGTAGGTGTCCTCGATCACGTCTTCGAGGTGGGCGGCCAGATAATTGCCTTGAGGGGCGACCTCGACCGATTTGGTGTAGCGGTGGCCGTGCTGATCGCGACACTGGACGCTGACATAGATCGTCCAGCGATGGGCAAAGTCGCAGACTGCTTCGGCCATGCGTTGTCCTGGCGGGATGCTCTTGCAGCTCTTCCGGTTGAGCATCCCTTGACGTCCACTGGGGTCGATGTGGACCACCGCAACGTGATTGGCATTGAGCAGTGCCCGACTCGCTCGCTCTATCCGGGTACGCATGTTGTTGGGCTTTCGCTTTTTCATAGATTCATTGCAGTCTGGCGATTGGTTTTGGCTTCAAACTGCATGGCGATGTCGTGAGCAGCCTTGTAGTCGGCACGGAAGGCGCGAGTCTTGCCGGTGGTGAGGTCTTTAATCTGGTACATGCCGAAGCTTCCGCCGGCGACTTGGTAGCGCACCGGTTTGGCTGGGGTTCGTCGATCAACAAGACTGTAGAACCCGGAGCGGGCGGCCTTTGTTCGTTGCAGCAGCACACCGACTTCATCGAAGCGCTCAAGAAATGATGGGTGCATGGTTGATCCCTCGGAGTAGGTTAGGTGTATTCATCAGCACTCCGACCACCTGCTGGTGGCCAATTGGCCGGGAAGGGAGCTGATTGATAAATTGCAGGCGTAAAAAAGCCCGATCGGAACCGGGCCATTGTTTGCGTCACAAAGACCTGCTTAAGCGAACGCAGGTGTTGCCATCGCGGATTTCGACAAACCTGCCTGAATGCGCTGTGTGATTTCTTCTCGATGCACCTGGACATCCTTTGGTGCGCTTGTTCCGATACGTACCTGTTTGCCGCTAACACCCAGCACTGTGATCGTGATGTTGTTGCCTATGTTGATGCTTTCGCCTTCTTTGCGAGTCAAAATCAGCATTGTCCATTTCCTTGCGTGAGTTGGTTTTCCAATGCCGCCTTGCAAGAAGCGGCATCAGTGAAACATCACTGTATTACGCGGATTTCATTGCGTGGGAACCAGGCCCCGTCAAACCGAACCATGCAGCCAACAAAGGCGGCGTAGCGGGTCTCTCGATCAGTCTGGAAGCCGTAGTAGGAGCAAGTGGCCCGGGAGGCTACATTGCTCAGCAACATGCAGCCGACGATCAGGGCCAGCAGGATCAGCAGAACCTTTGCCGCGTACTTCAAGCCTCGATACCGTAGTCAGCGAGGCGCAGACCGAAGTGCATGCCTATTTCCTTCAGCACCACCAACTCTGCTGGCTCAATCTGACCATCAGCCTGGGCAACGGCAAGAATGTTAACGAAGGCTTCCTCCGCGTCGGCCGGAACGTTTTTGATGTCGGCCAGTTCCCGTTTGATCGCCAGTCGACCTACTTGAAAGTTGGCGTTCAACTGGCCTGTAAAACGATTGATTGTTTCGGTGATCTCGCTGCCGAAGTGCGTCAAATTCGGGTTGGAGCGAATCAGCTCATCCAGCTTGGAAACCTCGCTGGCTTCAATCTCTCCGTCGGCCGCGGCAACCAATAATCCGCCACCGACAATGGCCTGCATCAAGTCGCGGTTAACGACCTTCTTCATTTCGGCCTGGGCATTGCCGACTTGTTTGCCGAAGAGTTTTTTCATTCCGAACATGGTGTTTCCTCTGGTGGGATTACATCCCGCTGCACCCTGTCACCAAGGTGCAGCAGTGATGCTGTCCGTCCTATTGTCGCCGGAGGAGCGGGGCGCATTGCTTGCCGGGTCATTCACACGGTTCTGGCGTTTCACCATCGATCAGCCGTCCAGGTTGATCCTGTCGTGGGCAGGCTTTCGGGCCTGTCTGCTCGCCGGTCGCCGATAGAGGCAATGCGGTTTGTTGTTTGTTTCGCTGACTGTTAAAGAGCGGCGCGGCTTTCGCTGCTGAGCCGATGGCTTGAGCAATAAATTACTCGCGATAATACAATTGGTCAAGACCGCAGGTAATAAAAAATACAGCAGATAATAAAAACCCGCTCAATCGCGGGCTCTCTCTACGCTTCGCAGTACTCTCGCCACCCGATCCTAATGGCACCGCACTCAAGCCGATCCATGCGGACCCCATCGGTGTCTTCAATCTCCTGCATCACCTGGTGCCACGCTTCGGCAGATTCGTTCTCTGATCTGGTGACTAAAACGGATTGGATCTTCTGCGCATGCGGTGTAGCGATGAGGCGTTGGATACGTCGGCGTAGACGCTCACATAAAGTCTCAGATGAGCTTGCAGAAAGAGGGCGATGCATACGGTGATCCTTACTTTTGTCGTTTGAAAACACCACCATAAAATGTCAAATATTTGACGGGTTGGGATAGCCCTTTTCTGCTACCTGCAGCCGTCCTTATGTAAAAAGAGAAACGAAGGCTGCGGATTTAGAAAAAGAGAAAAAGTTTGTGTGGTCGGAAGACGAAAAAGCCCGCGCATGGCGGGCTCTCTAGAGGTAGATAAGATGGGTTGCCATGTTTATAGCTTTTGCAGCGCCCTAACCACGACTCCGACGATTCGACAATTCTCTGCACACATCTCTGTAGGGTAGGCAGGGTTCAATGGCTTCAAGTAACGCCGACCACCGTCATCTACGAGCTTCTTGAAGGTGGCCTGGTCACTGTCAGCCAATTTGGCCACCACTAGTTTTCCAGCCTGAACGTCAGCCTCAGTATCAACTAGGATCAGCGTTCCTTCAGTAATGCTTGTCCCGACCGGAGATGTCATCGAGTCACCTTTGACCTCAAGCCAGAAAGCCGGGCCCTTTGAGTTGTAGTCCGATAGCTCGTATCGATCTGAAAACCCAGGAGGGAAGGGTTCGACGGCTTCCGCCCAGGCACCAGCTGCAACCCAACTGATGACTGGATAGCGGAAGGACTCAATGGGTTGACGAGTTGAACCCACATTCGAAGGCTCAGAGCTTGAAAGCGAGCCGATTTCTTTAGCAAGACGCTCGCTAAAGGCTGAAACAGGGACTTTCAAATAACGCGCAAATACAGAGGCGGCCTCGATGTTCAAGGCGTTTCGCCCTGTCAAATAGTGGCTCGCAGCGCTCTGGCTATTGGCCTTGAGGCCTTCTATAGCAATTTTTTCTTGACTCAGCCCGAGCTCTTTTTTCTTCGCTTTATAGAGCGCGTTCAGCGCGGCGCATTCCTGCTGCTCTACGTCACTCAATGGGCGTTTTTTCAAAGGTTTATTCATAAAAGCACTGTATTACGTCAGGTAATATCAATCTAAGACCGCCGATATTGACTTAATAAAGACCGCAGGTAATACTTTTGCGTGTGCATGGTGAAAGAGGTTCTGTATGCAGCGCATACCACTCAAAGATTTTGTGACGAAAGTTGGCCAGCTAAAAGCAGCAACAGCGCTTCGTATGAGCCAAGGCGGCATCAGCAAAGCCTTAAAAGCAGGGCGGGAAGTTTATGTGACCGAATTTGATGACGGCAGCTTCGAGGCGGAAGAGGTAAAGCCCTTTCCTGCCCAACCTCAGCGTCTCGCTGGTTAATCAAACACATTATCCAGCGCTCCATTGAAGCCAGATTAGAAGAGAGCAGTTCATATGGATACGTCCAGTCCAGGACACAAATTGCAAACCCGTGATCAGGTGCTGGTTGCGCATGCGGCAAATCAGATCGCTCGCACCAACCTGAGCCAGGACGATTTCGCCCAGGCGCTGAGCCGAGAAATTTACTTAATCGTCCCTGCCGCGAAGATCGAGTTGGCGAAGGTACCTGATTTCGATGAGCTGGCGCGGTTGAACGATGTCCTCCCGTTCGTGAGGGCAACAGGTCGTTGGCTCAAACGTGTTCAACGCTGGCTGTCGAGCGAGCAGGAAATTCCTTCTTGGCTGGAAGAGTCGTGGGTGAATGCACTCGAGCCTGAGTTCCGTGATCACTGCGTCAATGAACTGGCCAGCCGTCACGGTTTGATTGGTGCCCGCCAGATGGCGACCGAACAATGCGGGAGCAAAAGCTTCAGTGCGTTGATCCGCGCCCTGGGGGATGTGATTGACACCGGAAGCGAGGTGTTCGACGACCAAGTGATGAGCGAAAAGGACCTGCCGCACTTGCCAGCGTTCGCCAAGGAGTGTCGGCAAGTTGAAGCAAGGGCAGGGGAGCTTGGCCGGAAAGCCGAAGAGATGATCGAAAAATCTCGCCCAGTGCTGAAGTCGATCGCCTGAGTCGTAGACACAAAAAAGCCGACGGTCGAGGTCGGCTGATTCGCAAAACTAGAGAGCGGCGATTATGCACAGCCACATTGTCTTGAGCAATACCTCCGATGTCATGACACGTTTTAGTGAATCGCCAAAAGTGTCATGTCACACCATGTCTTCACGCGAGATCGCCGAGCTGACTGGCAGCACGCATGACAACGTCCTGAAAACAGTCCGGGGGCTCGTTGCCAAGGGTGTCGTTTCGTCAAACGACACCCCCTATGTCCACCCACAAAACGGTCAGATATATCGCGAGTTCTTGCTATCTCAACGTGACACCTTGGTGGTGGTCTCGGGCTACAGCGTCGAACTGCGCGCGAAAATTATTGATCGTTGGCAGGAACTCGAAGCCCAGTTCAGTCAATTTCAGATCCCGGCGACCTACGCCGAAGCGTTGCAGGCAGCCGCTGACCAAGCAAGGGATAACCAGTCGCTGCGATTGGTCATTCTCGATCAGGCACCAAAAGTTGCTGCGATCAACCGTCTGGCGGCGGCCGGTGGAGCGATCTGCATCACCGACACTGCCAAACAGTTACAGATCCAGCCTGCGAGGTTGTTCGCCTGGCTTGAGCAGCATCGTTGGATTTTCCGCCGCAAGGGCTCCAAACGTTGGGTTGCCTATCAGCCACGCATCACCGCCGGCTACATGACTCACAAAGTCACAGCCCTGAAGCCTGATCCGGAAACCGGCATCGAGCGAGCTGCATTCGACCCAATGGTCACCCCGAAAGGCCTTACCCGTCTTGCTGAGCTTTTGCAGGAGGCCAAGTAATGGCCGGCGATTGGATCAAATTCGAACTCACCACCTTGGACAAGCCAGAGGTCTGCCAGATTGCTGACTTAGCCGACATCGACCCGGATGCGGTAGTGGGCAAATTGATGCGTGTATGGGGTTGGTTCGACCAGCAGACGGAAAACGGTAACGCTCCGAGCGTTAGCAAAAAGTTACTCGATCGGTTGGTGGGCGTTATCGGTTTTTGCGAACACATGAAAACGGTGGCATGGATGCATGAAGTGGGTGGCGTTATCAGCCTGCCGCATTTCGAGCGTCACAACGGGAAAACCGCCAAAAACCGGCTTCTCACAGCCAAAAGGGTAGCCAACCACAAAGCAGCTAACGCCAAAGGTAACGCTCCAAGCGTTAGCAATGCGTTACCTAAAGAAGATGTAGAGAAGAATAAAGATCAACACAACACTCTGGGCGCGAGTGATCGTTCGGCGGCAGTCGAGATGTCGCTTGAGTGGATGCCTGATCAACAGCTCTTGCAGGCTTACGCGCTACGGATGGCCCTACCGTTGACCGCATTCACTTCGGAGGCCACGGCTGCTTTCGTTTGCCATTACACCGCCAGTGGTCGTTTCGAGACGCAAGCAGCCTGGGTCAGTCTGCTCGTGAAGTGGATCAAGCGCGATGTTGCCAAAACGGCCAGTTCCAACATTCGGCAATTTCCCGTGAAGCAGGTCAACGGCCCGGATTTCGATGACACGACCTGGTCTGATGATCTGGGTGACTTGTGATGAGCCAAGTCAAACATGTCCCCCAGAGCGCCAACCAGTTGCTCAGCAAGATGGGCAACCTGCCGCCCGTGACGTTGGAGCGACCGAAACAATTGCCGCCTGGTACCGCTGACGTCGTTAACGCGCTGTTCAAGGAATTGCAGGCGATCTTCCCCGCGTGGAAGCAAGCTTGGCCCGATGATGAAGCCCTACGCGCTGCAAAACGCAGCTGGGTCAAGGCTTTCATCACCGCCGGGATCAATACGCTCGAGCAAATACGGTACGGCTTGCAGAACTGCCGACAGCACGGCGGCGATTTCGCGCCGAGCGTCGGCAAGTTTGTGAAGTGGTGTCAGCCAACGCCTGAAATGCTGGGCATTCCTTCGCACGATAAGGCCTTTCGTGAAGCGCTGGTCAATTTGGCCCCGAGCCGAGCGTTGTCCCGCGTGTGGTCGCACCCGGCGGTACGTCATGCCGCGCTTCAATGTGAGATGCATAACCTCAACAGTCTGGTGTCCGAGAAGGCCAGCAAGGTCTTTGATCGCGCTTATGACATCACCATCCGGATGTTGGTTAGCGGACAGCCGCTCGAAGACATCGCCATTGGCATCAGCCACGACTCGCAAAAGCCCGAAACGCAACTCGCGGAAGAGTACGGCGAGGCGCGGTTGTTGATGACCATGTCGCAACAGTCGATCCCGCTTGACGGCAAGGTCGCCCGCGCCCAGTTGCTGGCTCGTTTTGCCAGTGGTCCGGGAGAACGCGAGCAGCAACAAGCCTCGCTTCCACGTACCCGCTTGAACTCCCTCCCTGATCCATTCAATCCCACAGGTGGCTTCTGATGAATGCAGCCAAGCAACAAAACATGCTCGCCGGGCAATCTTCACTTGCCCGCAAGGTGTTCAAGGTCGTGCCAATCCAGGAGCGTTGGAGTGCCCACGACATTTTCAATTCGTTGATGGTTGCCGAAGCCACGGGGGCCCAGTTCCCGGCTGTCCGTCGCGGCTTGGGTGAGTTGAAGGAGGCAGGTCTCATTCGCGAACCCGTTAACGGTCACTTTCAGCGTACCGCCGTCACCATCAAATCCCCGAGAGAGCAGAGCATGCCAAAAGAAACCCAGTCAGCCGTTTTGACTATTAAAAAAGCCGATGTCAGCGCCCTGGATACGTTGGCGGTGCTGTCTGGCGAGGTCATCAGCTTTGCCGAGGAGGTCGGACAGCGGATGAAAAAACTGGCGGCGCGTATTGAGGAAGTGGCGCTTTCCGTCGAGGCGGAGCGCGAGACCAACGCTGACGCGCTCGAAAAATTCAAGCTGCTGCAATCTCTGCTGAAGGGGGGCTAATGGGCAAGCGCTTGGTGATCGTTTTGGATATGCCTGATCGCCGCCTGGCTGTGCCGAACCCGGCGAACTATCGGTTCGCCGTGTTCTGCTGCTCGTACAAGATGGATATGGGCAGCACTCCCGACCACGCTTTGGCACTGTTCGTTGACCAGGCAATGGCCGAGCGCTACGGCGCCTGGATGTGGCCGACCACGTTTCAGGTCGTTGACCTGGAAGATCCTCTCGGAGCCCGTAAATGACGGCCTTGGCGAAGACCCTGACGGTAAAGCTGTCGGATGCCGAGATCGAACGCAATGCCAAGAAGCTGCATGTCCGAGATCTGCGCGATGCCAGTCACCCGGCGTTGCACTTTCGCTTTGCGAAGAACCGTTCCCGTGGCTCTTGGTACCTGCTCAGCAAACGCACTTGGCACCGTATCGGCGGCTTCCCTGATCTGAGCACCAAGCAAGTGGTCATGGCACTGCCGGCAGTACGTTTGCGCGTGGCTGCCAACGAAGGTTCGGCGCTGTCCAAGTGGGGCACGATCAGCGAGCTGTTGGGATGGTACGCCGAACGTATGTCCCGTGATCGCAGCCTTTCCAGCAAGCGCAAGAGCACTGCCTCCTCGGCCATCAAACGTCACTTGATGCCGCGTCTGGGTGATCTACCTCTCAGCGATATCAACAAAGCCATGCTCGACAGCGAGCTGATCTGGCCATTGCAGGAAAACTACTCAGCGGGCTATGTGCAGCTGGTGTTTAAGCTTCTGGTCCAGGCGATGCGCCAAGCGTTCAAGCTCGGTTTTATCCACGTTAACCCGATGGCGGGAATCAAGTTCACGGATTTCAGCAAGACGAAAGTTGGAGCCAAGCCTGGCCGGTTACGCGGCGTTCAGTTGCCGCAGCTATTGGAGCAATTGTCCCATGTCGTGCTGACGGCGCCGGCCGACGCCATGTTGGCGCTGATGATGCTCTGTCATGGCACGCGTATCGGCGAAACCCGGCAGGCACGCTGGTCGCATATCAGTCTGGCCGAGCGCGAGTGGTTCATCCCGGCGGAGCACACCAAAACTGGCGTCGAGCATCACCTGCCGTTGACTGACCAGGTGCGCGAACTGCTGATTCGTTATCGCGAAATTCAGCAGGCCAAGGGATACGACGGTCAATTCTTGTTCCCGGCGCGCCATGGCAAGGCTCTCAGTGAAGGGCAGGCCAGTGCTGCATTCACCCGGCTGGGGCAAGGCGAATGGACCAGCCACGATCTACGCAAATTGGCCCGCACCGGTTGGGCAGATATCGGCATTGACCACCTGATCGGCGAGCTACTGATCAACCACGCCATGGGCCACAACGTGAAGGTGTACATCCAGTCGGACGTCATGACTCGCAAGCTCGATGCACTGGAGCAGTGGCACATCCATCTAGATCAGAAGGGTTTTGCCCTGATTCATGGGTTGACCGGTGTTAGATCCGGAGATTCCGGTAAACCTCTGGAGGCCTTTAAGAACAAGGCCTGTGATGCCCATCAAGAAACAACCACAGGAGAGGATTTAAAACATGCAGAAAGGGCAGGGGCTTGGCTTTAAGAGACAGCGTATCGAGCTGGAACCTTGCCCGACCTGCAAGGGCAAAGCGGTAGTGAAAGGGCTGTTTTATGAGTTGATTTGTACTGCTTGCAACGGTTCAGGTTGGGTTATTCGGGGTAGCAGGTTGGTGCTTTCTTCGGACGAGTTAGTAACCCAATTGAGCTTCAAATTGCAGCAGGCTCAGCGCGAAATTGAAGTGCTCCAGCAGGGCTCGTCGATATCTGGCCCAGCCGAGTACTACCAACAGAACAACCGTCGCGGTGCCGGCGGAACGAATTTCACGGGGGATTGAGCGATGGTTAATCGGACGCTGATCAGCGAACTGAAGAGGGCGGTAGCATGAAGATCAATTCCGCCCGCCAGGCATGGCATGACTGCAACTACAACCCCGCCCCCGGTCAGACCTCTGATGCTGCCGTGCTGGGTGTTGTGGTGCAGAAAACCGAGCGCGGACCTACGGCTGATCATGCGATCCATGCGACGTTAGCTGGCCAGGTTCAGTCGGCAATCGCCCGTCTTCACAACACGTTGCGTGCATTCGGTAACGCCATGTACGCAGCTGAACCTACCGATGATGATCGGGAAGAGGCAGAAGAGGCCGTGTTCAATCTGGCATGCACCCGGGCGGCACGCATGACAGCCGACAAGAGGGAGCGCGCCGAGTACGTGGCCAAGGGTGTGTTCCGTCGTTATCGCTACATGCATCAGGGCGGCCAGTCGGCTAATGATGATCCGCTGATCAAGCCTGAACAATTCAGGTCCTGGATGAATGCCGAGTACGGGGTCAGGCTTCCATCCGCAGCCTGGGGTCGGGATTGGGAGCCGTTTGTGCAGCTCTGCTTTGACGCCTGCTACGACATCGACGCGAAGGCTTTGAGCCCGATCGGGGGACTGATTTACAAGATGAAAGAGGCTGCTTGACTTCCCGCACGGCTGGCGGCAATATTTCGCCACTGTTAGAGTTTTGCCTTTGGCAACTTACTCATAAATCAAAGAAAACCCCGCCTTCGAGCGGGGTTTTTGCGTTTAGGCCGACTCGACTGAGACCGTCAGGCGTTTGCCCAGGGCAGCCAAAGCGCTTTCGACCTGTTCGATTTTCGAGCTGTGTTCAAAGTCGACAAGCCGATCTACTTTCGATTGAACAGCGCCCAACAGGCGGCACAAGTCAGCTTTTCGCATGCCCTTATCTCGCATGGCATTCCACAGTGCGATCTTGGCGTTCACGAGCGCGGACAAATGAATGACGTGCTGACCGTCCTTCGCAGGCGATGCCTGGGGAATGTGCCGTAACTGGTCAACATAAATCGACAACGCCACCTCAAGGCCTTCGGCAGCGTTGTGCAGCAACTGCTCAAGCGTATCGCCAGCGCTGTGTGCCTCTGGAATGTCGTCACACGATGACCAGAATGAGCCCACATCTTCTGTCACGTTGATCGCATAGTCGTACATGGTGTTACCTCTTGTGGAGCTGATGACCCGGAGTTCAATGGGTGGAGCCTCAATCCTTGAGGCCCAGTTGTTTGATGATTGCCCTTCTTGTCCCTTCGGCCATCTCCTTGGCGCCGTGGTCTGGAAGGGTTGTCTGTTTGCTTCCGTAGTAGAGTTTGAAGTGGCTTCCTTTTGCCGTATTCGAAATCTCTACCCCTTGGGCTAACAGCCACCGCTTGAACTCGTTACATTTCATCAGCTCTCCTCTGTCTGTCTGATGGATTCAGTATATACCATAAGTGGTATATTACAATGCATTTGTGATGTGTTTTTGAGTTTTCCTATTTCCAAGGCCTCGCCATCGTGCGGGGCTTTTTTGTGATCCTTCTTCCGAGCCTCGGGAGGCAATAGAGACCCCTGAACATGCCGGACAAACCCGATACCTGGGCCATTGCATTTATGTGGCTAAGTCAGCATTCACAAACTATTTGGGCGGCATTTCTGTCGTTGTGCATGACCGTGCTGCGTGTGTTCTACACAGGCGGCACTTGGAAAGACGCGCTGATCGAAGGCCCCATGTGTGTCTTGCTATCCCTCAGCATTATTTGGGGCTTCGAGTTGATGGGGTTGTCGTCGTCGCTTGCCCAGCCGGTTGGTATCTGGGTTGGGTTTCTTGGGGTGAAGAAGGTTGCCCACTGGGCCGATCGGATTGCTGAAAGCAGGTTTCCTAAATCGGATTGCTAAATGGTCAAGATCAAGATCACGCCAGACATGCTGCCCGTGTCCGAGGCGCTGCTGGAGCTGGAGAAAAAGCACATTCCGCATGTGCTTACCCTGACTGCGACCCGATTGGCCCAGCGGGTCAAGAAGGGTGAACTGACCGTCATGGCTCAGCGCTTGGACCGGCCAACGCGGACCACGATGAACAGCCTGTTCGTCAAAATCGCCACCAAGAGCAAGCCAGCTGAAGTCTATTTCAAGGACTCTTGGACCTCGGGAATCCCCGCTGATACCTATCTTCAGCAGACCGTCCGGGGTGGGCCACGTCCGCATAAGCGCTTTGAAAAATCGCTGATTTCGAACGGCCTAATGAAGTCCGGTCAATACGCTATTCCCAGTCCGAATGTCCTCGATAAGCACGGCAACGTGTCGCGCGGCTTGATGAACAAAATCTTATCGGGCCTCGGTGCGGCAGAGAGCCGGCGCGGCTACAAAGCCAATGCCACCGGCAGCAAGCGCAGTCAGCGCAAGGGTAATGCCCGAAGCTATTTTTCCGGCGTTGTCGATGGCACGCCAGGGGTGTGGGAACGCAAAGAAACCGCGTTCGGCGATGCGGTCCGGCCGGTGTTTGTGTTCAGCCGCAGCGCGCCGGTGTACCGCACGATCTTCCCGTTCTTCAAGATCGCCAACAACATCTGCAAGGCCAACTACAGCGCTGAGTTCCGCGATGCATTTGCCGATGCAATGGCCACCGCCAAGCCCTGACAGAGAGCAAGAAAGGACGGTTTCTGGCTGGTAATGCTTGACCTATTTGCCCCGGCGCAAATTTAACGGGTCCTCCCGAGGGGGTGGGGGCTAGGGGGTAATTCGGGCCCGCTGCTTCGCTATATATGACCCATTTTTGAATCGAGGTTGTTGTTTAGTCCATGGCCAATCCGACCATCTCCCGAGAGCCTCATTGGCTCAACAAGTCGCGCATGGCTACCAGCCTCGGCATCACGACTCAGGCCTTTGATAAATGGGGCGTTCAGCCCGTTGCGAAGATCGGCCGCGATGTCTTTTACGACGTTCGATCGGTGCTGGATAACCGGCTCAAGCACCAGGTGACAAAAGACCAACCTGTCGACGACAACGGTGATCCGATCGATCCGCTGATTGAATACAAACAGGCACAGCAAAAATTGCGTCTGACAACTGAGCAGGCGGACGCTCAGGAAATGCGCAACAAGGTGAAGGCCAAGAAGCTGGTTCCGGTTGATTTTTGCTTGTTCGCATTGTCTCGCCTGAGCGCAAAGCTCGGGTCAACCCTCGACACCGTGCACTTGAAAGTTAAGCGCAAGTGCCCCGACATCGAGGTGCGTCACCTTGAGGCGATCCAGCGCGAAGTCGCCGTGACGCGTAATGATGCGGTCGGCTTGGCTGATCTTTTGCCGGAGTTGCTTGATGAGTTTGTCGACACCTTGGATGAGGGCGCTGGTTGAGGGTGTCCGCAAGGGGCTCGCCGGCCTCTACAAAGAGCCACCGCGCACAGCGGTTGAATGGGCCGATGAGCATTTCTATCTGTCGTCCGAGTCGTCCTATCAAGAGGGCGATTGGACGACGGCGCCTTTTCAGGTCGCGATTCTCAACGCAATGGGTAACGACCTGATCCGTGAAGTGAACGTGCTGAAATCGGCGCGGGTTGGCTACACCAAAATGCTGGTGGCCAACATGGGCTACAAGGTCCAGCACAAGAAACGCAACGTCATCGTCTGGTGCCCAACCGATGGCGACGCTGACGGGATGATGAAACGGCACATCGAAACGATGATTCGTGACAGTCCTGTGGTGCGCGCCTTGGCACCTTGGTATGGGGTGAAGCATCGCGATAACACGCTGGATGAAAAGCGCTTCGATAACGCCAAAATGCTGTGGTGCCTGGGTGGCACGGCGGCGAAAAACTACCGGGAGAAAAGCCCGGATGAAGTGATCTATGACGAGCTGTCGAAGTTCAACGCGGACATTGAAGGCGAGGGTGCTCCGACCATTCTTGGCGACAAGCGCCTAGAAGGTGCCACGTTCAAAAAGTCCATACGCGGATCGACTCCGACGACCGTGGTGGTCGCTGACGACAATGAAGAAACCTCGGGGGAGGGCTGCCAGATCACGCGGGCGGCCAATGATTCCCCGCACTTTCTACGCTTCAACATCAAGTGCCCGTGCTGCGGGACCGAGCAATACCTGAAGTGGGGCGATCCGGCTACGCCGTTCGGTATCAAGTGGGCCGTGGATGAGCTGGGGCAGGTGACCAAGGCCTGGTACCTCTGCGAATCCGGCCATGGCTGTACCTTCGAATACCACGAAATGGTCGCGGCATCGGTGAACGGGCGATACATCTGCGAGCGGACCGGTATCTGGACGCGTGACGGCATGGACTGGTTCACCGATGTGGACACTTCAATGCCGTCGCCGCGTTCGGTGACTTTCCATATCTGGACGGTGTATTCGGAGTTTGTGACCTGGGCTGAAGTCGTCACGGAATGGCTCAAGATCAAGAAGGATCGAGGCAAGCTAAAAACCTTCGTCAACACAACCTTGGGCGAAGCGTGGGAAGAGGACCAAGGCGAGCAGTTGGAATGGCAGCAGTTGCACGCGCGCCGGGAGATCTACCCGCAAGTGCCGGCGAAAGCGGTTGCCCTGTTTGGCGGTATTGATACCCAGGATGACCGCTATGAAGGTCGGGTCTGGGCGTTTGGCGCAGGTGAGGAAGCGTGGCTGGTTCATAAGTTTGTGCTGCAAGGTGACCCGGGCAGCATCGAGCTACGGGCCAAGGTCGGCATCGAGATCCACAAGACCTTCACCCGGGCAGATGGCACGGTGATGGGCGTCGAGCGTTGGTGTTGGGACCAAGGTGGTCACTACTGCGATGAAGTGCGTGAGGAATGTATCAAGCACGGCACTCAGTGGGTAATTCCTGTGTTCGGTGCCTCGACCTACGGTAAGCCAATAGCGACCTGGCCGCGTAAAAAAACCAAGGTCAAAGGCGGACGTGCGTATCTGGTCGAAGTGGGTACCGACAATGCCAAAGAGCTGATCTATGGTCGGCTCAAGATGCAGCCGGACGGTTCGGGTGCGCCTGTGCCTGGCTGTATCCACCTGCCTGCCAACGAGATGATTTGCGGCGAAGACGAGTTGCGGCAACTGACTGCCGAGCGCCGCAAGTGGGTGATCGTCAAACACCAACGTGTCCAGCGCTGGGACGCCGGCGGACGTCGAAACGAAGCGCTTGATTGCCTGGTGTACGCCTTGGCGGCGCTACGCATAACGCAACAGCGTTTTGGCATGAATCTCGACCTGCTCGCACAGCAGTTGCCGTCAGGCACCTGGGCTGTGCCGATGAGTCACGAACAGGAAAGCAAACGGGCCACCGTTGCCGCTCTGACACCGGCCACGGTGTCGGTGCCTGAGGTAGTGCCTGAACAATCATCCGACCAGCCCGCCGAGTCGGGTGGCTGGCTTAATACAGGACAAGGCGCATGGCTATAACCGCTCAAGACATGGTGGACCGTTATCTGGAGGCCGAGCTGGCCATCCTGCAGGGCAAGGAAATCCTTTTTAACGGTCGCAAGCTGATCATGGATGACCTGGAGGAAATCCGTGCCGGCCGACTGGAATGGGAGCGTCGGTCGCGAGCGCAACAGGCTGCGGCGGCGGGGCAGCCGCCGTACGCGCTGGCGACATTCCGATGAACCTGCTGGATCGCGTGCTGGCCCCGGTGTTTCCGGGGCTGGTGGCTGAACGTCTGCATGCTCGTCACAAGATCATGGCCTTTGAAGCCGCGCAGATGACTCGCACGCACCAAGCCAAAAAACAATCCGCTAGCGCGGATCGCTCATTGCAGCGCTCGGCGCGTTCCCTGCGCGAACAATGCCGCAAGCTGGACGAAGACCACGACATCGTTACTGGTTTGTTCGATCGTCTGGAGGAGCGTGTGGTGGGCGGCATGGGCATCGCGGTCGAGCCGTTTCCCTTGAGCTACGCCGGGGAAGTGCATCTGAAGTTTGCGGCGCAGATCAAGGCCCGCTGGGCCGAGTGGTCGTTGCACCCGGAAACGTCCGGCGAACTGTCCCGCCCGCAGATGGAGCGACAGGTGTGCCGCACCTGGCTGCGCGATGGCGAAGCCTTGGCGCAGAAGCTCAAGGGGCGAGTGCCCAGCTATGAGCATTTGAACGTGGTGCCCTTCGCCCTGGAGTTGTTGGAGCCGGATTACTTGCCGTGGGAATACAACGATGAAGCCAAGGGCATTGTGCAGGGGATCGAGCGCAATCAGTGGCGGCGGGTCCGGGCCTTTCACCTGGTCAAGCATCACCCCGGGCACGCCGCCGGTTACCAGCTGACCCTGGCCACCAAGCGTGTGCCAGCCGAGCAAATGATTCACATCGCGCACCGCAAGCGCATCGGTCAGAACCGCGGCCAACCACTGCTGCATGCCGTGCTGGTCCGTCTGGCGGACATCAAGGATTACGAGGAAAGCGAACGGGTCGCCGCCCGTATCAGCGCGGCGCTGGCCATGTACATCAAGAAAGGGACGCCGGACGACTACACGGCACCGTCTGCCGTGAATGGTCAGAGCGTCAGCGCCCGGAGCATTCCCATCGGCCCGGGCATGGTGTTCGACGGCCTGCTGCCCGGCGAAGACGTCGGCATGATCGAAAGTAATCGGCCCAACCCCTTTCTGGAAGGCTTTCGCAACGGTCAGCTCAAGGCCGTGGCCGCCGGCACCCGGGGCACCTACTCCAGTGTGGCGCGCAGTTATGACGGCACCTATTCCGCGCAGCGGCAGGAGCTGGTCGAGGGGCAGGCGGGCTATGACCTGCTGCAACACGAATTTATCGACTACTGGAGTCGCCCGGTTTATCGCGAATGGCTGCACATGGCGATCGCCAGCGGGGTGATCCAGGTGCCGGCCGACGTCGATCCGGACACCGTGTTCGGTGCGATTTATCAAGGGCCGGTGATGCCTTGGATCAACCCGATTCATGAGGCCAATGCCTGGAAGATCCTGGTCGAAGCCGGCTTCGCCGACGAGTCGGAAGTGGCGCGGGCGCGGCAGCGCAATCCGCAGGAGCTCAAGCGTTCCCGGGCTTCGGAAATCAAAACCAACCGAGAACAGGGGTTGGTCTTCAGCTCGGACTTCTATCACGAGACCTATGGAAAAACGCAAAGCAATGAACAGCAAAACAAAACGAAGCCTGCCGATGATGAGGCCGAGGGCCTCGATAACCCCGACGAATAAGCCCGGCGAAAGCTGGTACTCGCTCCGTGCGGCGCAGCAGCGCGGGGTGGTCGAGGTGATGCTGTACGACGAGATCGGCGCGTGGGGCATTACCGCCAAACAGTTCGCCCGCGATTTGGCGGCCATCGGCGATGTGTCTCAGATCAACCTGCACATTCACTCGCCGGGCGGCGACGTGTTTGAAGGGACCACCATGTACAACCTGCTGCGCGGCCATTCGGCGCGGGTGGTGGTGTACATCGACGGCCTCGCCGCTTCGATGGCCAGTGTGGTCGCCATGGCCGGCGATGAAATCAACATGCCGGCCAACGCCATGATGATGATTCACAAGCCGTGGGGTGGTCAGGTCGGTGATGCCGATGCCATGCGCGAGTACGCCGATTTACTCGACAAGGTCGAGAGCACGCTGATTCAGGCGTACATGCGCAAGTCAGGCAAATCGATTGAGGACATCCAGACGCTGCTCAAGGCTGAAACCTGGATGGATGGCAACGAAGCGGTAGCGGCCGGTTTCGCTGACAACGTGCTTGACCCGTTCAAGGCGGCCGCTCAACTCACTTCAAAACGCATGCAGGAGTTCACCAACATGCCTACCTCGGCACAAAATCTGTTCAATCCACGCGCTTCCGTTCCAACCCCAGCACCGACCCCAACC